>NZ_JBHXIB010000006.1:0-17306 GCF_042723975.1 Amycolatopsis sp. NPDC058340
TTTCGGATAACACCAAAATGTTGCGGTCACCCGGGTCACGCCCCCACCCCCGGGGCCCCGCCGCGGTTTGGGCCCATACCCGCGCTTGGGCGCCCAACAGAGGGGCACTGTCGAAAAGTTGCAAGTTCTCATCCAGTTATTGCGTTAATCCGGGGCTTCACTTTAGAGTGACCGCAATCACGTGACAGCCGTCGCGATCCCGAGATGAGGCTTGAAGATGAGCAGCACTTGGTCCCCCACCGTGCGCCGCCGGATGTTCTGCCTGTTCCTTGCGGGTGGACTCACCCTGGGGGCGGCCGCCTGCGGTGCCGATTCCGGCGAGAGCGCCGGGGGCAAGGTCAAGATCACCGTCACCGGTCAGCCCCCGACCAGCCAGCCGTTCGAACGCGGTGTGTTCGACGCCGACGTCAAGGAGTTCGAGGAGAGCCACCCGGACATCGACATCGAGCCGCACGAAGGGTTCATGGACCCGAAGACGTTCTCCGCCAAACTCGCCGGCGGGCAGCTCGAAGACGTCTACTACGTCTACTTCACCGATCCGGCGCAGATCATCGCGCGCCGCCAGGCCGCCGACATCACCGAAGCGGCCAAGGGCCTGAAGAACTTCGGCGACATCAAACCGGAATTACTGGACAACTTCCGGGACGCCGACGGC
The DNA here is from genome assembly GCF_042723975.1 of Amycolatopsis sp. NPDC058340. Taxonomy (NCBI): domain Bacteria; kingdom Bacillati; phylum Actinomycetota; class Actinomycetes; order Pseudonocardiales; family Pseudonocardiaceae; genus Amycolatopsis; species Amycolatopsis sp. NPDC058340. The sequence goes on from NZ_JBHXIB010000006.1 coordinate 656, forward strand.
AAGCTCTACGGCCTGCCGACGATGAACTACAGCATGGGCCTGGTCTACAGCCGCCCGCTGTTCCAGAAGGCCGGGCTCGACCCGAACAAACCGCCGCAGACCTGGGACGAGGTCCGCGCGGCCGCGAAGAAGATCGCCGCGCTGGGCAACGGCACCGTCGGATACGCCGACTACAGCAAGAACAACCAGGGCGGCTGGCATCTGACCGCCTGGCTCTACTCGATGGGCAGCGAGGTCGCGCGCAAGGACGGCGACAAATGGGTCGCCGCCTTCAACAACGAGAAGGCCAAGGCCGCCCTGAACCAGTTGCGCGCCATGCGCTGGGAAGACGACACCATGGGCAGCAAGCAGTTGCTCGAAGCACAGGACGTCCAGCGCATGATGGGCGCGGGCCAGCTCGGCATGTACATGGCCGCCCCGGACAACGTCCCGGTGCTCGTCAAGCAGTTCAACGGCAAGTACGAGGACTACGGCGTCGCGGGGATGCCGGGCGGGCAGGGCACGCTGCTCGGCGGCGAGGGCTACATGATCAACCCCAAGGCCTCGCCGGAGAAGATCAAGGCGGGCCTGGAATGGGTCCGCTGGAAGTACCTCAACCCGGAACGCTTCGAGAAGCACGTCCAGCAGTACGTCGACGGCAAGCAGCCGGTCGGGCTGCCGGCCGAGCCGACCCCGGACGTCTGGCAGGGCGCCGTCCGCGATCAGCAGCTCGCGATCAAGGCCAAGCACGCCAACGTTCCCGCCGAGAACTACCAGTCCTATGTGGACGCCAGTTCGCGGATCAAGGGCAGCATCGAACCGCCGAACGCGCAGCAGGTCTACGCCATTCTCGACAGTGTGATGCAGGCGGTGCTCACCGATCGGAACGCGAATATCGACCAGCAGCTGTCGTCGGCCGAGTCGAAGGTCAACAGTGTCCTCGCCCAGGTCAAGTAGCGTCCTCGACTGGCCCGCGACAGCGTCGTCGCGGGCCGGTCGGCCGGTCGCCTCGGCGGCCGAACGCCGCCGGAACCGGTTGCGCCGCAAGCTCAAGGAGAACGTCACCGCGTACGGCCTGTTGTGCGCCGCGCTCGTGGTGTTCGCCCTGTTCTCGTGGTATCCGATCGTGCGCGGGGTGCTGCTGAGCTTCCAGCAGGTCGACTTCGTCAACCCGCCCGCCTGGGTCGGGTTCGACAACTTCACCCGCCTGTTCGAAGACCCGCTGTTCGGCATCGCCTGGCGCAACACGCTGTTGTTCACCGGGCTCGCGCTGGTCTTCGGGTTCGTGGTGCCGTTCCTGACCGCGGTGCTGCTCAACGAACTGCGGCAAGCCAAGGCGTTCTTCCGGCTCGCGGTCTACCTGCCGGTGATGCTGCCCCCGGTGGTCACCGCCCTGATGTGGAAGTGGTTCTACGACCCGGGCGCCGGCCTGTTCAACTCCGCGCTCGGCGCCGTCGGCCTGTCCGGCGGCCAGTGGCTGGACTCGAGCGACACGTCGATGCTGTCGCTGGTGTTCGTGTCGACGTGGGCGAACATGGGCAGCACCACGCTGATCTATCTCGCCGCGCTCGGCACCATCCCCGGCGAACTCTACGAAGCCGCGGAACTCGACGGCGCGGGGCTGTGGAAACGCCTGATCCACGTCACCCTGCCGCAGACGAGGTTCGTGCTGCTGGTGCTCCTGCTGCTGCAGGTGGTCGCGACCATGCAGGTGTTCACCGAGCCGTACGTGATGACCGGCGGCGGACCGGACGACTCCACCGTCACCGTCCTCCTGCTGCTGTACCGCTATGCCTTCGTCTACAACGACTTCGGCTCGGCCAGCGCGTTGAGCCTGCTGCTGTTCGTCGCGCTCGGGGTGTTCTCCGCGTTGTACGTGCGCCTGACCCGGAAGGCGGATGAGTCATGAGGACGCTCGTCTCCCCCAGCACGCTTCGCAGCCCCGGCGGCAAGATCGGGTACGCCGTGATCTTCGCCTGCACGCTGCTCCTGTTCGTCATCGCGTTCCTGTTCCCGCTGTACTGGGCGGTGACCGGCGCGATGAAGTCACCGCAGGAACTGGCGCAGACCCCGGCGACGTTCATCCCGAACGAGTGGCATCCGGAGACCTTCGCCGACGCGTGGGACCAGCTGAGTCTCGGCAAGTACTTCCTCAACACCGTCGTCGTCGCCGGGGGCGCCTGGCTGGCCCAGCTGGCCATCGACGTCCCCGCGGCGTTCGCGTTGTCGAAGCTGCGGCCGAAGTTCGGCAACGTCGTGCTCGGGCTGATGCTCGCGACGTTGATGCTCCCCGCCGCGGCCCTGCTCGTGCCGACCTACGTGACGATCACCGACCTGCCGCTGCTGGACATCAACCTGATCAACTCACCGGCGGCGGTCTGGCTGCCGGCCGCCGCGAACGCGTTCAACATCTACCTGCTGAAACGGTTCTTCGACCAGATCCCGGACGAGTTGATCGAGGCCGCCCGGCTCGACGGCGCGGGGCCGGTGCGCACCCTGTGGCGCATCATCCTGCCGATCTCGCGGCCGATCCTGGCCGTGGTCTCGATCCTCGCGGTGGTGGCCGCGTGGAAGGACTTCATCTGGCCGCTGCTGGTGTTCCCGGACACCGAAAAGCAGACGCTGTCGGTGATGCTGCAACGCGTCGCCATCGACATGCCGCTGAACGTGCTCGTCGCGGGCATGGTGCTGGCCAGCCTGCCGATGGTGGCGCTGTTCCTGGCGTTCCAGCGCCATATCCTCGCCGGGCTCACCGCCGGCAGTCTCAAAGGCTGACTCTCGCCGCATTCGGGGTTTCCACAAACGATTGGGAGGGCATTTTCGTGACCGCATCAGGGCTGTCCGCCGGATGGTGGCGGAGCGCGGCGATCTACCAGGTCTACCTCCGCAGTTTCGCGGACGGGAACGGTGACGGCGTCGGCGATCTCGCCGGCGTCCGCGCGCGGCTGGACTACCTGGCCGAACTGGGGATCGACGCGATCTGGTTCACCCCGTGGTATCCGTCGCCGATGGACGACGGCGGCTACGACGTCGCCGATTTCCGGGAGATCGACCCGCTCTTCGGCACGCTGGCCGAAGCGGAGGACCTGATCGCCGCGGCCCACGCCAAGGGGATCCGCGTGATCATCGACATCGTGCCGAACCACTGCTCCGACGAACACCGCTGGTTCGCCGAAGCGCTCGCGGCGGCGCCGGGATCGCCGGAGCGGCAACGGTTCTGGTTCCGGCCTGGCCGCGGGCCGGACGGCGCCGAGCCGCCGAACAACTGGAAGTCGCGCTTCGGCGGCTCCGCCTGGACGCGGGTCCCGGACGGCGAGTGGTACCTGCACCTGTACAGCTCGCGCCAGCCGGACTTCAACTGGGACAACCAGGAGATCCGCGCCGATTTCGAGGACGTGCTGCGGTTCTGGTTCGACCGCGGGGTCGACGGTTTCCGCATCGACGTCGCCGACGGGCTGGTGAAGGACCCTCGGCTGCCCGACGTCGATCCCGGCGACGAGACGCCGTTCTCCGATCAGGAAGGGCTGCACGAGATCTACCGGTCGTGGCGCAAGATCGCCGACAGCTACCCGGGTGACCGGGTACTGGTCGGCGAGATGTGGCTGCCGGACATGTCGCGGGCCGCGCGGTACCTGCGCCGCGACGAGCTGCACGCGGCGTTCAACTTCGATTTCCTGGTGTGTCCCTGGGATTTCGCCCGGTTCAGAGATGTCATCCAGCGCACGCTGGCGGCGCACGAGGAGGTCGGCGCGCCCGCGGCCTGGGTGCTGTCGAACCACGACGTCACCCGCCACGTGACCCGGTACGGCCGCGAGGGCGACACCGGGTTCGCGTTCGCGGACCGGCTGCACGGCACCCCGGTGGACCGCGAACTCGGGACGCGCCGGGCGCGGGCGGCGGCGTTGCTGACCATGGCGCTGCCCGGTGGCCTCTATGTGTACCAAGGGGAAGAGCTCGGCCTGTGGGAGATCGAGGACATTCCCGGCGAACTCCGTCAGGATCCGGTGTGGGCCCGGACGAACGGCGCCGACCCCGGCCGTGACGGCTGTCGTGTCCCGCTCCCCTGGTCCGGTGACGCGCCGCCGTTCGGCTTCGGCACCGGGGGGACGTGGCTACCCCAGCCCGAGGAATGGCGTTCCAGCACGGCGGAGGCGCAGGCGACCGAGCCGGCGTCGATGCTCCGCCTCTACCGCTCCGGTCTTCGCCTGCGCGACGAACTTCCCGCGCTCGGCCCCGGCGACCTGGAGTGGCTGGAGCTGGGCGAAGGTGTGCTCGCGTTCACCCGGGAGCCGGGTTTCGCCTTCGTGCTGAACTTCTCGGACCGGCCCGTGCCGCTGCCGCCGCATCGCGAGGTGCTCATGGCCAGTGGCCCGGTCGACGGTGAGCTCCCGACGGATACGGCGGTGTGGCTGCTCACCTGATCACCGGCCGGTCGTGACCCGGCTGATCCGGCCGCGTATCCGTGCGCGGCCGGCCGGGTCACGCCAAGCGAGGTGCCTGTCGAGCACCTCGCGGAGCACACCGCCGAGGACGAGGCCATGGGTGGCGGCCTCGACGCAGGGGTGGTCGCGGAGCCAGTCGAACAGCTCCGACGAGCGTCCTCCCGGCAGCACGGACCGGAGGAGGTCTTCGGTGGTGTGGTCCGCTTGCGCACACACGTACAACGCCCAGCGATGCGCCTCCGTCGGCGGATCACCGGCCAGGTGCGCGTACACGGTGTCGACCACGTAGCGTGTCGCGTCCGCTCGTGGTGACCTGCTGACTTCGGCGGCCAGGGAGAGGGCGAACGGATTGCCCGCCGCGAAGTCCACAATGGACTCACGAAGGTCCGGGCCGACGCCGCGTGCTTCGAGCAGCGCCGCGGATTCGTTGTCGCTCAAGGCTTCGAGCTTCCGGATCGTGATCAGCCCCGACCACGCCGGATCGACCAGCAGCGTGGCGTCCGGGCCGCTCCGGCCCGCGATCACGACCGTGACGTCTCCGGGCAGGCGGCGCATGACCTCCGCCGGATCGGCGAGCCCGTCGAAGAGCCGCACGGGTTTGCCCATGGCCGCCGCGTCGTCGGCGAACTTCCGCAGCAGGGTCGACTTCCCGATACCGGGCGGTCCGGTGAGGAACAGCACCCCACCTCTCGCGAGCTGCCGGCGGAATTCCGCGCGTTCGCGTTCACGTCCGACGAACAGCGGGTCCGGTGCGCGGAGCGCGGGCGTTCGCTCGTCCTCGGCACGAAGCACCTTTTCGTGCAGTGCCCGCAGTTTCGGCCCCGGCCGGACTCCGAGTTCTTCGTCGAACAGGTCGTGGATCGAGCGGTAGAGCTCCAGCGCCTCGGCGCGGCGCCCACCGCGATGGAGGGCGAGGAGATAGATCTCGTACAGCGGTTCCTCGAGCCGGTTGCGCTCGATCAGGGCGGGCACTTCGGCCATCACCTCGTCGTGTTCCCCGAGTTCGAGGCGCAGCCGAAGCAGCTCCTGGGTGGCGGTCAGCTTCAGCCGCTCCAGGCGCGTGCGCTCGTGTTCGGCCGCCTCACCGGGGACACCGGCCAGGGCCGTTCCGGTCCACAGTCCGAGCGCCCGTTCCAGCAGCTTCGCTGCCGTCTCCACGGTGTGCGCCTGACGCGCGCTCTCGATCAGCCCGGCGAATTCGACCGCGTCCACCTCGAAGCGATCCGGGTCCAGCCGGTAGCCGCCGGACCGCGAAACGATCGCGGACCCCAATCCCTGCAAGGAGAGCAGCCGCCGGAGACGGGAGATGTAGGTCCGGATGACGGCCTCGCCGGTCGCGGGCGCCCGCTCGCCCCAGAGTCCGTCGATCAGCTCGCCGGTCCGGACGAAGCTGCCCGCGTTGGCGAGCAGCAGCATCAGGACGGCCTGCTGCTGCGGCGAGCCGAGGTCCAGCCGGGTGCCGCCGCTGGTGAATCCCGGCGGGCCGAGCACGGTGAAGCGGTACCGGACTTCCTGCGGCAGAAGGGACATGCGCGGAAAGGTAGGCGGGCCCCGCCCGCGGCGGCGACCGTCGGACGACGTCGTCGGCGTACGTCGCCCACCGGTGACGTACACGAATGACGTCATCCGACGGTCGCCGAGGCCGGAGGCGGATTCCTACGGTTGCGGCATGTCTGAAACCACGTACACCGCCGTCGCCACTTCGACCGCGGAAGGCCGCAACGGTGGCCGCGCGACCTCCGACGACGGCGTGCTCGACGTCGGCCTCGCCGTCCCGAAGGCCTTCGGTGGCTCCGGTGACGGCACGAACCCCGAGCAACTGTTCGCCGCCGGCTGGGCGTCCTGCTTCGTCGGCGCCGTCCGCCGCGTCGCGGGCGTCAAGAAGGTGAAGCTCGAAGACCTCGCGGTCGTCGCCGAGGTGACCCTGCACCACGACACCGACGCGGGCAAGTTCCACCTGAGCGCCGCACTGCACCTGGAGGCCTCCGGTATCGACCAGGCCACCGCCGACGAACTGGTCCAGGGCGCGCACCAGGTGTGCCCGTACTCCAAGGCGACGCGGGGGAACGTCGAGGTCACGCTGGACGCCACCGTCGCGTGAGGCGTCACGCCTCGTGAGTGGCAAGGACGGTTCTAACCGTCCTTGCCACTCACGAGCCCCAGCACTCCCTTGAGCTCCGCCCGCGAACTCACCCCGACCTTCGGGAAGATCCGGTGCAGATGCGTGCCGACCGTCCGGTGCGAGAGGTAGAGCCGCTGCCCGATCTCCCGGTTCGTCAGGCCGTCGGCGGCCAATTGCACGATGCTCAGCTCGTGCGGGGTCAGCTTCTCCCGCGCGTCGGGGCCGCGGTTGGGGCTCGACTCCCCCGCGCTCCGCAGTTCACGGCGCGCCCGCTCGGCCCAGGCGGTCATGCCGAGCGCGTCGAATGTCTCCCGCGCGGTGCGCAGGTGCGCCCGCGAGTCCACGGCTCGCCGTTGCCGCCGCAGCCATTCGCCGTAGGCCAGGTGCAGCCGCCCGCGTTCGGCGGGCCAGCCGTCCAGCTCCGCCGCCAGCGCGGTCTCGAACAGCTCGTCGCTCGGTTCGAGCACGGCGCGGGCGTAACGCAGGCCGATGTGCAAGGCGGGCGCCGGGGTCGTCACGGCGAGCCGCTCCATCTCCGCGACGATCTCGCGCAGGGCCTCGACCTGTCCCGCCCGGACCGCGACCTCGGTCAGTTCCGCGACGAAGTAGACCCGCAGCGCCAGCTGGTAGGCGGGATCGGCGGGGTCGAAGAGCCGCCGCAGGTCGGCGAACGCGTCGTCGAAGCGGCCCTCGCTCGACGCGGCGATCCCTCTGGCGAGCCGCACGGTCGCCAACACCGGCCGGGCACCGGCGGCGAGCGCGGTCCGCTCGGCCTCGTCCGCCAGCGTCTTGGCCTGTTTGTGCTCGCCCCGCAGCGCGGCGATCTCGGCCTGGACCGCGGTGGCGAACCCGTACATGAACGGCTGCCCGGACTCCTTGGCGAATTCGGCCGCCTCCGCCGCGGCGGGCACCGCCCCGGCTAGGTCGCCGAGCCGGACCCTGCTCCACGCCTGGACCGCCAACGCGCGCGGCAGCAGCCCGAGCCTGCCTTGCGCCCGCAGCCCCGGGGCGGCGGCCGCGGAGAACCGGGCGGCCAGATCGACCGCGCCGACCTGCAGTGCCGCGCTGCCGAGAAAGCGGTCGACCTCGGGATCGGCACCGGTGGCGGCGGCGAGTCCGCGCAGCTCACCGAGCACGGCCTCGGCCCGTTCGAACGGCGCCACATAGGCGGCGACGGCGACCAGCCGCGGGTCCGAGTCCTCCACCGGGAGACGATCCGCGACGGCCAGCAGCGTCCGCCGTGTGTCCGCACCGGGTTCGGCCCAGAAACACCGCATGGCCGCACCCCACAGCACACGCATCGCCGGATCCGGGTGCCCGTCCTCCGCGACCGACTCGGCCAGCCGCGCCAGTTCCGTGATCCGTGAGGGATCCTCGCGGGCGCCGTCCTCGAACCCGCTGAGCAGCCAGCTCGCCGTCGCTCGTTGCCGTGGCGTGAGCTCTCCCGCGCGTGCGTCCCGGACGAGCCGCTCCGCCGTATCCCGGCCACCGGATTCCACGGCGAGCTCGGCCGCGCGCAGGAACCGGTCCGCCCTTCGCTCCGGATCGAGGCTCAGCAGGGCCGCCTGCTCCAGCGCGGCGACGGCGGCCGCCACACCACCGCGGTGTCGGGAACGCTCCGCGGCGTTCTCCAGGTCCCATGCCACGTTTTCGTCGGCGCCGGTCGCGGCGGCCGCCTGATGCCAGGCACGGCGATCGGGCTGTGCACGGAAGGTTTCGGCGAGGCTCAAGTGCACACGTCGCCGTTCCTCGATCGGCACCGAAGCGGGAATAGCCGAGCGCATCAACGGATGCCGGAACGACACCGTCCTGGCTTCGAGATCGATCAGCCGGGCTTCGGCGGCAGGCCTCAGCACCGACGGCTCGACGTCTTCGCCCAGCAGTGTGGCCGCCGCCGCGAGGGTCTCGGTGAGCGAGCCGGTCTCGTTCAGTGCGGCGACCAGCAACGTCGTGCGAGCCGGTTCCGGCAGGGCGGTGAACCGGGCGCCGAACGTGCGCTCCAGCCGTTCGGTCAGCGGCAGCACGGGATCCGAGGTGCCGGTCACCGCCGACGGCAGCTCGGTCAATGCCAGCGGATTGCCGTCGGCCTCGGCGAGGATCCGGGACCGGACCGACCATGTGATCCCGGGGGCGACGGAGTCGAGCAGCTCGGCCGCGACCTCTTCGGGAAGGCGTCCCAGATCCATTGAGGACAGTCCCGCGTCGCGCAGCGGTGATGGCTCCCCGTCCCGCAGGGTCGCGATCAAGACGATCGGTTCCGTCTCGATCCGCCTGGCCACGAACGCGAGCACGTCGGCGCTCTCGCGGTCCATCCACTGGACGTCTTCGGCGACGATCAGCAGCGGTCTGGCCGCCGCCTCCTCCGAAAGCAGGCTCAGCGCGGCGAGACCGACCTGGTACGCGTTCGGCTCCGCCCCTTCGGCCAGCCCGAGCGCCGCCCAGAGCGCGGATCGCTGTGGCGCGGGCAACGCGTCGGCGCCCGCACGGACCGGATGGAGCAGCTGGTGCAGCGCGGCGTACGCGAAGTTGCGTTCGGCTTCGACGCCGGTCGCCCGCAGCACCCGCAGGCCCCCGAGCGCCGCCGCGGCCACGGCCTCCGCGACGAGAGCGGACTTCCCGACGCCCGGTTCGCCCCGGATGAGCACGCCGCCGCAGCCCGCGGCGGGACCGTCGACGAGCTCGCTCAGGTCCTTCAGCTCGGCTTCCCGTCCGAAAAGCGGCATGGTGCGGCATTCCTCCCCTCGGCCGTGGGCGGCCGCCCGTCCGACGATACCCAAACGGTCCGGTTAGGACTCCCCGGCGGCGTCCACAGGATGTAGACGGCGTGTCAACACGATCGGCCTAGCTTCGGTCGCGTGCACCATGTTTCCCGGCTCATCCTCGCCCTCGCGCTCACCGGTTCGGCCGCCGGGCTCGCCCCCGCGACCGCGAACGCCACCCCCGGCCGCGGTGTCAGCGCCGTGACGCTCTTCGACCACGTGGTCGGCGGCACCCAGTACGTGCTGAAAGAGATCACGCTGGCGCCCGGCGGCAGCACCGGCTGGCACTTCCACCCCGGCCCGGTACGCGGCGTGGTCGAACGTGGCGTCCTGAGCCACCACGACGCGACCTGTGCGAGCGACGGCGTCTACCACGCCGGGCAGGCGATCACCGAGGAGAGCGGCCCCGGTTACGTCCACATCGGACGCAACCTCGGGACCGAGCCGGTCGTGCTCGAGGTGCTCTACCGGGTGCCCGCGGGCCAGGCACTGGCCGTCGACGTGCCCAACCCCGGCTGTTCGTTCGACTGAATCCCCGAAGGAAAGTGATGAGACGCAAGAAGTTGTTCCTGGCGGCCGCACCGTTGGCCGCCCTGCTGCCGCTGGTGCTGACCTCGGTCACCCAGACGGCGCCCGCCGCCACCGCTGCGACGTCGTGTGCGGCGGTCCCCGTGGCGGCGCCCGACGGGGCGCGGATCGAGTCCGTTCAGGCGGAGCAGAAGCCCGGCGGCACCGTCACGTTCCCGCCCACCCAGTTCACGCCGCCCGCCACGATCACCGACGTGCCCGCGTACTGCGAGATCACCGTCACCCTGACCCACGGCAAGGCGGGCGATCACGTCAAGGTGGCCGTCACCCTGCCTCAGACCGGGTGGACCGGCAGGCTTCAGGCGGTCGGCGGCAGCGCGTACACCGCCGGCGACTTCGGCGCCCCGCTCGTCCAGGCGGTCAAGGACGGCTTCAGCGGCGTGACGACCGACGCCGGCGTCCCGTTGACCTTCCTCGACACCTCGTGGGCACTCACGCCCCAGGGCGAGATCGACAAGCCGCTCGTGACGAACTTCGCGACCCGGTCCGTGCACGAGGCCGCCCTCGTCGGGAAGGACGTGACGCAGAAATTCTACCAGCGGGAAGTCACCTACTCGTACTGGAACGGCTGCTCGACCGGCGGCCGCCAGGGCTACTCGGAGGCGCAGCGGTATCCGGGTGACTTCGACGGCGTCCTCGCGAACGCGCCCGCCGTGCACTGGGCGGAGTTCGCGGTCGCGACGCTCTGGCCGCGGGTCGTGATGAACCAGGAGAAGACCTTCCCGGCGACGTGCGTCTTCACCGCGTTCCAGCAGGCCGCGATCAAGGCCTGCGACGGCCGGGACGGGGTCACGAACGGCATCGTCGACCGGCCGGACGAATGCGGTTACGATCCGCGGTCGCTCATCGGCACGAAGGTGCTCTGCGGCGACAAGCAGGTCACCGTCACCGCGGCGGACGCCGAGGTCGTGCGCAAGATCTGGGCCGGGCCGACCGACGAGCACGGACGACGGCTCTGGGCAGGCCTGCCCAAGGGAGCGGATTTCGGCCCGGTGACGACGGCTCCCGGCTTCCCCGTGGCCACGGGCTGGGTGCGGACGTTCCTGAAGAAGCAGCCCGCGTTCGACACCGAGAAGCTCACCTACCGCCAGTTCGCCGACCTGTTCCGCCAGTCGGTGCGGGAATACGACGACGTCATCGGGACCTCGGACCCGGATCTGTCGGACTTCCGCCGCGCGGGCGGCAAGCTGATCACCTTCGTCGGCACCGACGACCAGCTGATCCCGCCGGGCGGCACGCTGCGGTACCGCCACGAGGTGGAGCGTGAGCTGGGCGGCTCGAAGCGGGTGAACGACTTCTACCGGCTGTTCCTCGCGCCGGGTGTCGCGCACTGCGGCCGCGGCGCGGGCGCCGCACCGACGAACGCGCTGGGCGCGCTCGTCGACTGGGTCGAGCACGGCAAGGCACCGGCGACCCTGCCCGCCGCGAACGGTGGGAAGACGCGCGATCTCTGCCCGTATCCGCAGGTTTCGCGGTACCGCGGCCACGGTGATCCCGCGGTGGCTTCGAGCTACCGCTGCACCGCCCGCTGAGGTCTCACACACACCCGTGTCCGTCGTGCCGGCGCCCCCTCCGGCACGACGGGCACTTCCTCACGTTGTGAGAAGTCTTTGCCCTACCCGTCAAAAGTACGGTATTGACGACAGTGGACACCGCGACGGACCAGCTCGCGCGGCCGCGCACCACTTCTCGTGAAAACGACAGAACCGTTGCACAGCAATGGATTCACCGGCTGGATCAGCACGGAACACCGCCATATCGCCCCGCGTCACGGCCGGGCGATATGACCCAAATGGTATGTACCAGTCGAGTGATGCGCCTCGTACGGTCGGGAACGAATCCCCCTCCCCCGCCCGTTTCGAGGAAAGCGTTGAAATGAACAGAAAGATCTTAGCCGCGGCTGCCGCGGCCATAACCGGGGCAGGCTTGGTCACCGCCATCGCCCTCACCCCCAGCGCGAGCGCCGGTCAGCAAGCCACCGTCGGCGACCAGGCCCAGTCCGAAATGCTGGCCGCGATGGCCCGCGATCTGAAGATCAGCCCCGAACAGGCAAGAATCCGGCTCGCGAGCGAACAGCGCGCCGCGGTCGCCGACACCACGCTGAAGAAGCAACTCGGCACGTCGTACGCCGGATCGTGGCTGGACGGCAGCGGGACCACGCTGACCGTGGCGGTCACCGACGCCGCCGTGGGCGACCTGGTGCGCGCCGCGGGCGCGACCCCGAAGACCGTCGCCCGCAGCGCCGCCGACCTCGACGCGGCGAAGCTGCGCCTGGACGCCAAGTCCACCCAGGCACCGAAGACCGTGCCCGGCTGGTACACCGACGTCACCACCAACTCGATCGTCGTCCTCGCCAACGCCGGTGGCGAAGCCGCCGCGAAGTCCTGGGCGACCGCGGCCGGCGTGCCTGCCGGTCTGTTCCGTGTCGAGGCCAGCACCGAACAGCCGCGTCCGCTGATCGACATCATCGGCGGCAACGCCTACACCTTCGGCTCGGGCCGCTGCTCCATCGGTTTCGCGGTCGAGGGCGGCTTCGTCACCGCCGGCCACTGCGGCACCACCGGCACCCGCACCTCGAACCCGAGCGGGACCGTCGCCGGTTCCAGCTTCCCCGGCAACGACTACGCCTGGGTCCGCGCCGACGCGGGCAACACCCCGCGCCCGCTGGTGAACCGCTACCCCGGCACCGTGCCGGTCGCCGGTTCGACCGAGGCGCCGGTCAACTCGTCGGTGTGCCGCTCCGGCTCCACCACCGGCTGGCGCTGCGGCACCATCCTGCAGAAGAACACCTCGGTCACCTACCCCGAGGGCACCATCACCGGCCTGACCCGGACCAACGCCTGCGCCGAGCCCGGCGACTCCGGTGGTTCGTGGCTCACCGGCGACCAGGCGCAGGGCGTCACCTCCGGTGGCTCCGGCAACTGCACCTCCGGCGGCACCATCTACTTCCAGCCGGTCTCGGAGATCCTGAGCGTCTACAACCTGCGCCTGACGGTCAGCGGGAACCCGCCGTCCAGCACCACCACCACGCCCACCACCCCGACCAGCCCGACGACGTCGAACCCGCCGGGCGGCACCTGGGCGCCGTACACGTACTACGGCTCCGGCGCGACCGCCACCTACGGCGGCAGCAACTACCGGGTCATCCAGCCGCACACCTCCATGCCCGGCTGGGAACCGCCGAACGTGCCCGCGCTTTGGGAACTCGCCTGACCTGGACCGCCCCCGGCGACCCGACCTCGCCGGGGGCGGCCCCTCCCCTTCACGACGGCGCGCGGGCGGCGGAGCTCGAATCCCTCGTCCCCCGCGCCCGCCGCGGTGACCCCGCGGCGACGAACGAGCTGATGAGCATCGTCCAGCCGGTGGTCGCCGACTACTGCCGGAGCCGGATGGACGGAACGGACGCGCGGGAGATCGCCGCGGAGGACGTCGCGCAGGAAACCTGCCTCGCCGTGCTCACCGCCCTGCCCACCGCGAGGACCGCCGGCGGCTCCTTCCTCACCACCGTTCTCGGGATCGCCGCCCGGAAGGTCGCCGCTGCCTTCCGGCGGCGAGCCCGGGACAGATCGGAACCCACGCCCGATCCGCCCGAACGCGCGACACCCGAGACCGACGAACCCGAGCGCCTCGCCCTCGCCGCCGACGGCCACGACCGGTTGACGCGGCTGATGAGCACCCTTCCCGGGATGCAGCAGGAGATCCTCCGGTTGCGGATCACGGTGGGGATGACGGCGCCCGAAACGGGGGCGGTCCTGCGGGTGAGCCCCGGCCTGGTCCGGGTCGCCCAGCATCGCGCCCTGCACAAACTCCGCACGATCATCAGCGAGGACGACCTGTGATCAGCCCCCTGATCGGTCCCGGGGACGGCCATACCTGGCCGGCGGAAATCGATGTCCGGCAGCTGCGTCTCCTCGACGCGATCGCGTCGGCAGGCAGCATCGCGAAGGCCGCGACCGCGCTCGGGCTCTCCCAGCCCGCGCTGAGCGCCCAGCTCCACCGGGTCGAGCGGGCACTGGAACGGACGGTGTTCGAACGCGACCGGGGCGGTGTGCGTCCCACCGCGCTGGGCGAAGTACTGCTGAACCACGCGCGACGCGTACTGGCCGCCGCGGACGACCTCGAACTGGCGATCCGCCGGTTCCACACCGCGCCCTCCGAAGGGCCGCTCCGGATCGGCGCGCTCCCGACGGTCTTCGCCGAGACGTTGAGCGGTGTGGTCGCCGCGGCGGCCCCCGGCCGTCCGGTCGAACTGCTGCCGGTGACCGGCCGGACCGCGCTGTTCTCCGCACTTCTCGACGGCACGGTGGAATTGGCGCTGTACGCGGATCATCCCGGGCAGGAGATCGAGCCGCCCGAAGGCGTCCACCTGCTTCCCGTCGGGACTGAGCCGGTTTTCCTGATCGTGTCGCCCGACCATCCCGTCGCCGGACGCGGCGAGGTGCCCCTCGCGGACCTCGGCGGGTCATCCTGGCTCGTGGTGGCGGACGGGGACGACGCGTTCCACGACCACCTGACCGATCAGTGCGTCCGGGCCGGGCTCGGCTCGATCACCGTGCGGAAGCTGGACCCGACGGTGCTGCGGCAGGCCGTCCGGCGCGATCCCCGCGCGGTGGCACCCGCCCAGTCACTCGATTCCGGTGCCTCGATGCCCGGCCCGGTGGTGGCACTGCGGGGTGTGCCGCTGAGGACGCGGCATCTCCTGCTGTGGCACGACGATTCACCGATCGACGTCCCGGCTGTCCGAAGTGGACTGGTGCACGCGATCACCGAGCTGGCCGTGATCCGGCATCGCCTCCCCGAGTGGGCCGCGGCCAATCCCGGCTGGCTCGGCACCTGAGCGGTGCCCTGCTCAGCGCTGGATGCAGTCCAGGCCGACCCCGAACGCCGTCAGCACGTACTGACAGATATGCGTCGCGTGCACTTCGTCGGTTTCCAGGCATCCCACCGGGACACCCAGCAGATCGACGGCGCACGACGCGTAGAACCGGTTCGGGCTGCCGGGCACCGGGTCGGCGACGGCGGGCGAAGCGCTCGCGGCGACCAGGAACGTGACCGAGGCGGCCAATGCGGCGATACGGGACTTCATGGTTCTCTCCCTTGCTGGATATCCGGGGTATTCCCCGGTCCACGCGTCTTCACCTGGTGATCACCGGAAAGTGTCACGGTGACGTACACCGATGACGTCATCCGACGGGCGCCGAGGCCCCCTCGGCCGTCCTAGCTTGAGTTCATGCCCGCACTTGGGAAGCTCGCCCTCACCGCCGCCGTTCTGCTCACCGCCGCCTGCAGCGCCTCCCCGCCCGCTCCGGCGGCGCCCGCTCCCCCGGCCGCGGCCGCCGCGTGGTCGCCCGCTCCCGTGGTGCCGCTGCCGTCGCAGCCTCCGCCGGCGCTGGTCGTCGACGCGCCTTTGCCCGATCAGCTCGCGATGGGCCTGGTCGTCCTGCGATACCGGGCGGAAAACCTCCGGATCGTCCCGGTCTACGGCCCGGCCGCCCTGGACGTGTCGCCGCGGATCGGCCACATCCACGTGACCGTCGACGACGCGGCGTGGCACTGGGCGGACGGCAGCGGAGAACCGCTGATCATCCAGTCGCTGCCGGCGGGACCGCACAAGGTGTGGATCGGTCTCGCCGATCCGACGCACAAGATCCTCGACGAGAAGACGGTGAACTTCGTCGTTCCCGTCCACAGTGGACACCACTGAGATGGCTGCCTTCACGCTGACCTTGACACCGCGCCGGGCCGAAACCGACTTCAACGGCCACGTCACCGCGATCGCCTATCACGACTGGGCGGATCGGGCCAGGGTCGCCTATCTGCGGCGTGCCGGAGTCGCTTTCGTGCAGGGCGAATTCGGCCCTGTCCTGTTGGAAGCGCGGATCAACTACCTCAACGAAATCCGTTACGGTGACGAGATCACGGTCTCCGTCGAACCCGACTTCGGCGCCGGGAAGACCTGGCGTGTCCGCCAGCGCTTCCTGCGCTCCGACGGCGTCCTCGCCGCACGGATCGAATCGGTCTGGGGCCTGCTCGACCACTCGACCCGGCGGTTGACCGAAGACCCGCTCCAGACCCTCACCGCACTGGCGACCGACCCCGGCCGCCTCTGAATTCCACCGCGCGCCAGCCGGATCGCGCTCGGCACTTCGGCAACGGACGCAAGCATCTGATCCGGCACTCGAACCATCGTTGCGGCGGCTGGGCACCGGCCACGTCGACCTGTTCCTGCTGCACAGCTGGGACCGCGTCACGCCGGCCGAAGAGGTGACGAGCTGGTCGCCGTTTTCCGGCAACAGCCTGGGCGGCTGACTCGCGAAACCTCCTCACACGGCCGCCACCGTCAGGACGATTGCCGTTTCCCGGCAACGAACCAGCCCACGGAGGCGCGGACCGCCCGGACAGCACTGCCGTGTGCCTGGACCCGTCGCCGTTCTCCGGCAACCGGCCGAACAGTCAAGGCGAGTTCGGGTGACCGCGTCGCCGATTCCCGGCAACAGCCTGGGCAGTTGACTCGCGAAACCGACCTCGCGCGGCCGCCACTGTCAGGACAATTGCCGTTTCCCGGCAACGAACCAGCCCACCGAGGCGCGGACCGCCCGGACGGCACTGCCGTGTGCCTGAACCCGTCGCCGTTCTCCGGCCACGGAGCGGAGTGGTCAATTGAGCTGGTCGCCATTTCCCGGCAACACAGCCTGAACGGCCAACTCACGAAACCGACCCCGCCGTCAGGACAATTGCCGTTTCCCGGCAACGAACCAGCC
>NZ_JBHXIB010000006.1:17404-273475 GCF_042723975.1 Amycolatopsis sp. NPDC058340
GACCGGAATGGCCAACTGGGCTGGTCGCCATTTCCCGGCAACACAGCCTGAACGGCCAACTCACGAAACCGACCCCGCCGTCAGGACAATTGCCGTTTCCCGGCAACGAACCAGCCACGTCACAGACCACAGCCGCAGGCAGGAACCCCGTCGCCGCTTTCCGGCCACGGACCGGAATGGCCAACTGGGCTGGTCGCCATTCCCCGGCAACAACCTGAACGGCCAACTCACGAAACCGACCCCGCCGTCAGGACAATTGCCGCATCCCGGCAACGAACCAGCGGCCACGGCGCGGACCGCACCCGACAGCACCGCCCGCTACCAGACCCCTCGCCGATTCCCGGCAACAGCCACCCCACCGGGCGCCGCCCAGGCAGTCACCCCCGGCAACGAACCGCCCCAAGCCAGAGCCCATAAGCCCGATCAAGAACTCCCGGAGTTCTTCCGTTGATTGGCGTGGAACCGCGCCTTCTTCTGCCGGTTCCCGCACGTGTTCATGTCACACCACCGGCGCGTGCGGCTCTGGCTGGTGTCGAAGAACGCCGCCAGACACGTCGGCGACGCGCACAAGGCCATTTTCCCGTCCCGTTCGCCCGAGATGATGCTGATCGCGTCGGCGGCGATCACGCTGAGGGCGTCTTCCACGCAGGCAACCCGCCATCGCCGCTTCCCTTCGGACGTCAGGACGGCCGCGGCCCGCCCCTGAGTGCTCCGATCGTTGATCACTTGGACGGCTGCGGCGGGCAGGGCTTCCCGGGTCGCGGTCGCCGTCGCGGCGGCGTGAATCGCCTCCCGCAGTTCCCGGGCGAGGTCGAGCTCGGCGGTGCTGCACGTCTCCACGGCGAGACCGCTCACCGCCAGCCAGTCCACGAGCCGCTGCGGCGTGGGGATGCGCTCCACGGCCTCGCCACGACGCTCCGTCAGGGTCGCGGTGAAGCTGGTCGCCAGCACGCTGCCGAGGCGGAAATCAGGGAAGCCGGAACGCATGGAACCACCTTAGCCGGTTGCGTCTCGACGGGGCGAACTGTTAGAACCGTCTTAGCCGGTTCCACGGACGAGGAGGCCCCATGACCGTGCAAGCATTCGAAGCCCACGCGACCGACGCCGAACTCGAAGAACTGCGTGCGCGATTGGCCGCGGCGCGGCTGCCGGAAGCCGAGACGGTCCCCCGCTGGGGGCAGGGCGTTCCGCTCGCCGACCTCGTCGAGGTCGTGGACTACTGGCGCACCGGATACGACTGGCGGTGGTTCGAAAAGCGCCTCGGCCGGATCGGCCAGTTCCGCACGACCATCGACGGCCTGGGGATCCACTTCCTGCACCGCAGGTCCACCCGCGCCGATGCCACTCCCCTGGTCCTGACGCACGGCTGGCCGGGCAGCGTCGCCGAGTTCGTCGACGTCGTGGACGAACTGGCGGACCCGGCGGATCCGGACACACCGGCGTTCCACGTCGTCGTCCCATCGTTGCCGGGTTTCGGCTACAGCGACAAGCCGGCCACCACCGGATGGGGAACCGAAAAGATCGCGGCCGCGTGGGTCGAGCTGATGAACAGGCTCGGTTACGACCGGTTCCTGGCCCATGGCGGCGACTGGGGAGGCAACATCACCACCGTCCTCGCCGGCCGGTTCCCGGACCACGTTCTCGGCATCCACACGACGTTCGCGGAGGGGCCGCCCGGGCTGACGACCGACGGGCTGACGGCGACCGAGCGCCGGTGGACCGAGGAAACCCACGACTTCTGGCACCACCGCGCGGCTTACGCCAAACAGCAGGCGACCCGCCCGCAGACCATCGGCTACTCGCTCGTCGACTCACCGGTCGGCCTGCTCGCCTGGATCCTCGACAAGTTCGCCGAGTGGTCGGACACCGGGGACAGCCCGTTCGAGACGATCTCCCGGGACCGCGTCCTCGACGACGTCACCCTGTACTGGCTGACCCGGACCGGCGCGTCGGCGGCCCGCATCTACTACGAAAGCCACAACTCGCTCGATCCCGAACTCCGCGTCGACGTCCCGTCGGCGATCACCATGTACCCCCGCGACATCGAGAAGTACCCGCGCCCCTGGGCACAGGAGCGGTACCGGCGGATCGTCCGATGGACGGAGCCCGAGGCAGGCGGGCACTTCCCGTCCCTGGAGGTTCCCGGGTATTTCGTCAAGGATCTGCAGGCGGGCCTCGCGGCCGTCCTGGCCGCCGCGGTATAGGTCGTTATACGAAACCGTCGGTGATCGCCCACGGCCACGGATGCTCCGGGCAGCGGGCCGTCCTGGAGAACCTCCCCCAGGCAGGAATCCGGATCACGCCGGCCCGAGGAACTCCCCCGCCACCGCCGCGAACTCGGCCGGCCTGGAGCTGTGCACCCGATGCCCCGCGTCCTCGATGATCTCCAGGCGGCAGTCCGGGATCAGCCCGCACATCCGCTCCAGCGACTCACGGGTGACATGGCTGGACGGCCCGCCGCCGATCAGCAGAGTCGGCGCCGTGATCGCGCCGAGCCGCTCCCACCAGGCGGGGTCGGGCGTGCGGAGCTCGGTCATGATCGGATCGATCAGCCGCCAGTCGAACGACAACGGTTCGGACGGCCTCTGCGTCGGAGGCAACGGCTCCAGTGGCTCAAGCGGTGGCGGCGGGGTGTCCTCGACGACGAGCCGCCGGACACGGCCGGGCAGGCACTGGGCGAGCAGCACCGCGACCCGGCCGCCCATCGAATGGCCGACCACGTCCGCTTCCTCGCCGAGGAGCCCGGCCACGCCGTCGGCCATCGCGTCGAGCGAGTAGTCCTCGATGTGGGCACTGTCGCCGTGCCCTGGCAGGTCGACGGCCAGGACACGGCGAGTCAGGCGGGCGGCGAAATCGTCCCAGGTGCCCGCTTTGCTGCCCAAGGCGTGCAGCAGGACGACGGGCACCCCGCCGGACGGGCCGGTCTCCCGGACGGCGAGCATCAGGCCCGCAGATGCGCCCGGTCCGGCGCGACGGCATGCCGCAGCGGCTCCCCGCGCACGAACCGCCGCAGCTCCCCCGCCACGAGCTCGCCCATCCGCGCGCGCTCGGCGCCCAGCGCGCCCGCCAGATGCGGGGTGAGCACCACGTTCGGCAACGTGTACAGCGGCGAGTCCGGCTCCGGCGGTTCGGGCCAGGTGACGTCGAGGATCGCCGTCAGATCCGGGCGGTCGGCCAGCACCGGGACGACCGACGGTTCGTCGACGACGGCGCCGCGGGCGGTGTTGATCAGGGTCGCGCCGACGCCCATCCTGGCCACCAGCTCGCCGTCGACCAGCCCTTCGGTCTCCGGGAGCAGGGGCGCGTGCAGGCTCACCACGGGGCACGTGGCGAACAGTTCGTCCAGGCCCACCAGCCGCACGCCGAGGCCGTCGGCGGTCGCCGGGTCGACGACGGGGTCGCTCGCGAGCACCTCCACGTCGAAACCGCGCAAATGCGAGGCGACGAGAGCACCGATCTCGCCGAGGCCGAGCAGACCGACCCGGGACCGGTAGGCGCCCGCGACCCGTGGATCCGGCGGATAGGCCCGCCGCTCCCGGATCTCCCGGGCGATGCGATGCACCTGCTTGAGTCCTAAGAGGACCTGGGCAAGGGTGAACTCGGCGACCGGGACGGCGTTCGCGGCCGCGGCGGACACGATCGGCAGCTCGCGCGCCCAGAACTCGGGCGTGGTCAGCGGCCGGACCGACCCGGCGGCGACGAGCACGGCCCGCAGCTCCCGCGCGTGTCCCAAAAGGACGGTGTCCAGCACCGGCGCACCCCAGCCGGACAGCAGGATTTCGACACCTTCCAGCGCCGCCGGATGCTCCGCGAGCCGCTCGCGGGTGAGCGGCTCGCGCAGGTCCGCCAGCGTGCCGATCTCCTTCAGCACCGCCTCGGGGTAAACGTCGTCGCGGCGGCGCTCCTCCATCACGAGAAGTGCCGTCGGCCGGTGTCGCAGCTCGGTCATCCCTACCTCCGGCGGCGACCATACATCGGATGCTTGAGCCGGTCCACGCCCGGCGAGTCCCGCGCAGAGGCAAACACGGGCGATTGAAATTCGTAATGATCGGACCATTGACCGGAGACCGGGAAAGCGCTTACCGTCCCCTCCGAGGTAGACAGCGTGGTCCACAGTGAACAGGAGAAGCGATGCGGAAATCGCGGTGGATCGGCGTGGGACTCACTGTCTCAGCGCTGGTCCTTTCGGGCTGCTCGGCAGGCCCCGCCGGAACGAACGTCGCGCAGGACACCAAGGCGCCGTTGGAACTGTGGACCCGGACGACCCCCGGCGGCCCCGGCGAACAGGCCACCAAACGGCTCGCCGAAGCCTTCGAGAAGGCCACGGGGTTCAAGGTGCAGGTCACCGCGATCTTCGACGACTTCGAGACGAAGCTGGCCCAGCGCGCCGCCCAGCGCGACCTGCCGGACATCGTGATGAACGACGTTACCCAGGTCGGCACCTTGAAGAGCCAGGGTCTCGTGCGCGAGATCGACCAGGGCAAGATCAAGCACGTGCCGGAGCTCACCGAGCAGGCACTGAAGTCCAACCAGACCCCCGACGGCAAGCTGTACGGCCTGCCCTACAGCGCGCAGGCCTCGGCGCTGCTGATCCGCAAGGACTGGCGGGAGAAGCTCGGCAAGGGCGTCCCGCAGAGCTGGGCCGAACTGGCGGACCTCGCCAAGGCCTTCACCACCGGCGACCCCGACGGCAACGGCAAGGCCGACACCGCGGGCCTGAACGCGACGTTGTCGACCAAGCGGGGTTACGCCTCCTGGTACTTCTCGAACTTCCTGTGGGCCGCGGGCGGCGACTTCATCACCGAATCCGGTGGTGGCAAGTACAAACCCGCGATGAGCACGCCCGAATCCGTGGCCGCCGTGCAGTGGTTCCGCGATCTCGGCTGCAAGGACAACGTGATCCAGCCCGGTTCGGTCACCATGCCGACCCCCGCGACCAACGAGACCTTCGAAGCGGGCAAGGCCGGGATGTACGTCGTCGGCCCGTACCTGCTGCCCCGCTTCGACAAGTCGCTCGGCAAGGACAAGTACGAGGTCGTCCCGATGCCGAAGGGCGCCAAGAACGCCGACGTGCTCGCCGAGGGCCTGTCGATCTTCATGATGGCCGGTTCGCCGAACCAGGCGGGCCAGGACGCTTTCGGTGACTTCGCGATCTCGGCCGACGGCCAGAAGATCGGCATGGAGGGCGAGTCGGCCTTCATCGTGCAGCTCCCGGTGAACAAGAACGTCGACATCACCCAGGTCCGCTCGGACCCGCGCTGGAAGACCTACGCCGAGATCTACGCCAAGTCCGGCCACTACGCGCCGTCCATCCCGAACTGGACGCCGGTCCGCCAGGACACCGCCGACACGATCAGCGCGCTCGTCGCCGACTGCAAGCTCGATCTCAAGGCGGAACTGTCCAAACTCGACACCAAGCTCACCGCGACCTTGCAGCAACAGGGAATCAGCGCCTCATGACCGTAGATCACGCCAAGCCGGCGGCCGTCGGCGCGGACCGTCCCGCCGTGAAGCGGGCGCCCGCGCCGAAGGCCCGCAGGCGCAGCGACCGCGACGGGAAGTGGTGGACGCCGTGGCTGTTCCTGGCCCCCGCCCTCATCCTGTTCGTGTACTTCAAGTTCATCCCGATGATCACCGCGGTGACGATGTCCTTCCAGGACGTCCAGCCGTACCTGGGCAACCAGTGGGTCGGCGGGCAGAACTACAGCACCGTCCTCGGTGACGAGGCGTTCCACTCCGCGATCTGGCACACCGTCGTGATCGCGGTCGGGCAGACCGCGGGTTCGATGATCCTCGGCCTCGCGCTCGCCCTGCTGATGGAGGGCCAGAGCAAGCGGCTGAAGTTCCTGCGGTCGGCGGCGTTCCTGCCGGTGGTCGTGCCGATCGCGGTGGTCGCCGAACTCTGGCGGATCATGTACCACCCGACCGAGGACGGGATGCTGAACTCCATCCTCGGCCTGGTCGGCCTCGGCCCGTCGGGCTTCATCAACGATCCCGACACGTCGATGGTCTCCGTGATCATCACCGGGATCTGGCGTGGCGCCCCGTACGACATGATGATCTTCCTCGCGGGCCTGGCGGGCATCGACCGCGGTCTCTACGAAGCGGCCACTGTGGACGGTGCCTCCCGCTGGCGCAAGATCCTCCATGTGACGCTGCCGGGCCTGCGGTCGGTGTTCTCGATCCTGTTCGTGCTCGCGGCGATCCGCGGCCTGCGGGTGTTCACCGAGGTGTTCCTGCTGACCAACGGCGGGCCGAACGGCTCGACGGAAGTCGCGATGACCCTGATCTACAAACTCGGCCTGGAACAGAACCGGCTGGGCGTCGGCGCGGCGGGCGCGGTCCTGCTGTTCCTCGCGACGCTCGTGCTGACCCTGTTCGTCCAGGTGCTCCGACGGAGGCGAGACGCATGACCGCGGCCAACGATTCGGCGCTCGGCCTCGACGCCGTCAAATCGCCGGGCGGACGGATCCTGAAGTACGTCCTGTACGCCCTGCTGCTCCTGGTGTTCGCGGGACCGCTGCTGGCGCTGCTGGTCAGCGCGTTCAACGACGTCTCCGACCCGACGGCGCTGAGCGTCATCCCGTCGAGCCCCACCCTGGAGAACTTCGGCATCGCGTTCGACCAGGGCGTCGGGCTGTACCTGCTCAACTCGTTCCTGGTGGTCGGCTTCGGCCTGCTGCTGCAGGTCATCGTGTCGGTGCTGGCCGGCTACGCGCTGGCGCGCAAGAAGTTCCGGTTCATGACCTTCGTACTGGTCGCGATCCTGGCGACGCTGATGCTGCCGGAGGAGATCCTCGCGATCCCGCTGTCGCTGATCCTGTCGGATCTGCCGGTGGTGCACTTCAACCTGATCGGCAGCCTCGCCGGGATGATCGTGCCGCTGGGCGCGTGGGCCTTCTCGATCCTGGTGATGACCGAGTTCATGAAGGACGTCCCCCGCGAGCTCGAAGAGGCCGCGCGGATCGACGGAGCAGGCGACCTGCGGATCTTCGCGCAGATCATCCTCCCGATGTGCAAGCCGGCGCTCGGCGTGATCGGCGTCTTCGGCTTCACGATGATCTGGGACCAGTATCTGCTGCCGTTGCTCGTGTCGACCGACGCTTCGACCTACACCCTGCCGCTGGCCCTGCGGACACTGCGGATCGACCCGACGGTCACCCCCGGCGTGATCATGGCCGCGTCGCTGCTGGCACTGCTGCCCTCGGTCGCCGCGTTCCTGTTCTTCCAGCGTTCGTTCGTCCGCGGTCTCGCCTCGGGCGCGCTCAAGGGCTGACCCACCATCACAAGGAGCGAAGTGAGTTCCACCGCCTGGTTCACCCACGACCGGTTCGGGATGTTCGTCCACTGGGGACTGTATTCCCTCGCCGCCCGCCACGAATGGGTGCAGAACCACGAGAAGCTGACCGACGAGCAGTACCGGGTCTACTTCGACCATTTCGAGCCGGACAAGTACGACCCGCGGTCCTGGGCGCGGGCCGCGAAGGCCGCGGGCATGACCTACGTCGTGCTGACCACCAAGCACCACGACGGTTTTTGCCTGTGGGACAGCGATCTCACCGACTTCAAGGTGACGAACACGCCGTATGGCAAGGATCTGCTCGGCCCGTTCGTCGACGCCTGCCGCGAGGAAGGCTTGAAGGTCGGCTTCTACCACTCGCTGATCGACTGGCACCACCCCGCTTTCCCCGTCGACGGCACCCATCCCCGCCGTGACGACGCGGAGTACATCGCGGCGCACCAGTACGCCGACATCGCCGAGTACCGGCTCTATCTCCACGGTCAGGTGCGCGAACTGCTCACCCGCTTCGGCACGATCGACTATCTGTTCTTCGACTTCTCGTACAAGGGCCGCAAGGAATGGTGGGGCGGTAAGGGACCCGACGACTGGGACTCCCCTGGCCTGCTCAAGCTGGTCCGCGAACTCCAGCCCGGCATCCTGGTCAACGACCGCACCGGGATCCCTGGTGACTTCATCACCCCGGAGCAGTACCAGCCGTCCGGCCCGATGACCCGCGACGGTGTCCCCGTGGTGTGGGAGGCGTGCCAGACCCTCAACGGCAGCTGGGGGTACGACCGCGACAACCTCGACTACAAGAGCCCGGAACTGCTGATCCGGATGCTGGTCGACGGCGTGTCCAAGGACGGCAACCTGCTGCTCAACGTCGGCCCGAACGGCCGGGGCGAGATCGACCCCCGCGCGCACGAAGTCCTCGCCGAGATCGGCCGCTGGATGGACCGGCACGAACGCTCCGTCCGCGGCTGCGGGCCCAGCGAGTTCACCGCGCCAGCCGACGGCCGCTACACCCAGCGCGGCGACCGGCTGTACCTGCACCTGTTCAGCTGGCCGATGAACCACGTCCACCTGCCCGGGCTCGCCGGGCGGGTGCGCTACGCCCAGCTGCTCGACGACGCCTCGGAAATCCGGCAGGTGCACACGGATCCCGGGCAGACCGCGCAGAACACCCAGATGGGCGGGCAGCCGGCAGGCACGCTCACCCTCAAACTCCCCATCCGGAAACCGGACACCCCGGTCCCGGTGATCGAACTGTTCCTGAGCACCGAAAGCCCCGCCGCCGAAACCCTCCCCACCGATTGAGCACGGAGGCATCATGGATCGCAGAAGGTTCCTCAGCGGCGCCACCCTCGGCGCCGCGCTGATCACCGTCCCCTGGGTCACCGCGGGCACGGCGTCGGCCACACCGAAGGGGTTGTGCGCCCTGAACGTCAGTTCGCTGACCGAACTGCAGAACGCGATCAACAAGGCCGGCCCCGGTGCCGTCATCACCGTGAACAACGGCACGTACACCGTGCCGACGGGCAAGCCGATCAGCATCAAGGGCAGGCGAGGCACGAAGGACCAGCCGATCACCATCGTCGCCCAGTCCCGCGGAGGGGTGACGCTGAACGGCGAGCAGAGCTTCGTCTTCGACGACTCCACCGGTGTCACGATCAGCGGGTTCAAGTTCCGTCAGAGCACCACGCTGGAGATCCCGGCGAACTGCTCGCGGATCCGGCTGACCCGCAACGACCTCCAGTTCGCCGACCTCCCCGACCTGCACTGGGTGATGGTCCGTGCCGACAACAGCAAGATCGACCGCAACCACTTCCACCACAAGACGACCCTCGGCGTCATGCTCTGCATCGAGGGCGCCGACGAAGACAAGATGGCGGCGGACGTCGAGGTCTTCCGGAACTACTTCTCCGACCACACCTTCCCCGGCGACAACGGCGGCGAGCCGATCCGGCTCGGCGTCAGCCCGCGCGCGCTGAGCACCGCCGGCGCCAAGATCGAGTTCAACCTCTTCGAACGCGCGAACGGCGACCCGGAGGCGATCTCGGTCAAGTCGTCGGGCAACTTCATCCGCAACAACACCATCCGGAACAGCCTCGGCGGCATCGTGCTGCGCCACGGGAACAAGTCCGTCGTCGAATCCAACTTCATCCTCGGCGGCAAGGAAGGCATCCGGATCTACGGCAACGACCACAAGATCGTCAACAACTACGTCGCCGGGGTGTCCGGCACCGCGCTGGTCGTCGGCAGCGGCTCCGTCCGCGACCATTTCCCGGGTGAGTCGAAGGAATCGCGGCGCGGCAACGACGCGGCGGACCGCGTGCTCATCGCGCACAACACGCTGCTGAACAACGGCGGCACGCTTTCCGGCGAGACCAAACGGACGATCGAACCGCGCGACTGCACGATCTCCGACAACATCCTCGTCGGCGGCAACGGCGACCTGGTCACGATGAGCACCACGGGCAACTTCACCTGGTCCGGCAACATCCTGTGGGGTTCGGGCGGGGACGGCAACATCCCGGCGGGCACGTTCCGCCGGGTCGACCCCAAGCTCGTGCAGGGTGGCGACGGGGTCTCGCGGCTCGCCGCGGGCAGCCCGGCGATCGACGCGGCGACCCTGTCGACCGCGCCGGTCACGCTGGACATCGACGGCCAGGCCCGCGGCAGCCTGCGTGACGTCGGCGCCGACGAGTACTCGACGGCCGCCATCGCCAACCGGCCGCTCACCACCGCGGACGTCGGCCCCGCCGCTCCGTAGCCGGGCGGTCGACAGCAGAGCCGGGCTCACGCCGGTGTCAGCCCACACCGGCGTGAGCCCAACCGCACCACCGAGGAGGAAGCATGGCGCAGCGTGCCGCGGGTTCGGCCACCCTGGCCGACGTCGCCCGTGAGGCCGGAGTGTCCCTCGCGACGGCGTCGAGGGCGCTCAACGGCGGGACCAGACAGGTCAGCGGGACGCTGCGCGAATCGGTGCTGCGGGCCGCGGAACGCTTGCAGTACACGGCGAACGTGCCCGCGCAGGCGATGGCCCGGGGGCGCGGCAACGTCGTCGGGCTGCTGGTGCACGACATCGTCGACCCGTACTTCTCCTCGATCGCGTCCGGCGTGATGCGCGTGGCCGCCCGGCACGGGCTGACGGTCACCATCGCGAGCACGGAGAACCATCCGGAGAAGGAACTCGAATACGTCACGACGTTGCGCGGGCAACGGGCGCGGGCGGTCATCCTCGCCGGGTCGCGTACCGAAGGCGATGCCCTGCAACGAAACCTGACCAAGGAGCTCAAGGCGTTCGAGGCCGCCGACGGTCAGGTCGTGGTGATCGGGCAGCGGAAGCTCCCCTTCGACACGGTCATGCTGGAAAACCGCGCGGGGGCGGCGGATCTGGCCGAACAGCTCGCCCTGCTCGGGCACCGCGACTTCCTCGTCCTCGCCGGGCCGCTCGGCCTGATGACTTCACGAGATCGTGTCCTCGGCTTCCGTGACGGCCTCGCCCGGCAAGGTATTCAGCTGCCCGAGAACCATGTGCTGCGCGCGGAATTCACCCGTGACGGTGGCTACGCGGCGATGGTGCAGGCGATCAAGAACGGTTTCCGCGGCTGCGTGTTCGCGGTCAACGACGTGATGGCCGTCGGCGCGATGGCCGCCTGCCGCGACCGTGGTCTGCTGGTCCCCACGCAGATCGCGATCGCGGGGTTCGACGACATTATTACCTTGCGCGACATAAGGCCTTCGCTGTCGACTGTGCGTGTGCCGATCGAGCGTATGGGCGAGCGGGCGATCGACTTCATCCTCGACACCCGCGCCGACGACCCTCGTGTCCTGGCGATCACCGGCGAGGTCGTGCTGCGGGAAAGCACTCAACCGTTGGAGGGAAAATGATCCGCCCGGGACTGTGTTCGGTGACGTTGCGGCGGCTGGACGCCGACGAAGTCGCCCGCCGCGCCGAAAAGGCGGGCCTGCAGGTGATCGAGTGGGGCGCCGACGTCCATGTGCGTCCCGGTGACGACTGGGCGGCCGAGCGCGCGTTCGAGGCCATGGCACGGCACGGGCTGAAGTGTGACTCCTACGGCTCCTACTTCCGCGCGACCCCGGTCGAGACCGGGAAGTTCGGCGAGATCGCCGCCACCGCGGTCCGGCTCGGCGCCTCGCGGATCCGGGTGTGGGCGGGGAAAGCGGGCTCCGAGGACGTCGACTCGTACGAACGCGAGCAGATCGTCGCCGGCCTCCGCGAGGCCGCCGACGTCGCCAACGAGCACGGTCTCGAAGTCGCGCTGGAGTTCCACGGCGGGACGCTGACCGACACCGCCGAATCCACCGTGCGGCTGCTCGAAGAGGTCGGCCGCGACAATCTCGGCACCTACTGGCAACCGCCGCAGGATCTGCCGGACGAGCAGGCGCTGGCGGGGCTCGAGCTGGTGCTCGACCAGGTCCGCGCGGTGCACGTGTTCTCGTGGTGGCCCAGCAACGAACGGCATCCGCTGACCTTCCGGGCCGAGCTCTGGACCCGCGCGTTCGGCCTGCTCGCCAAGGCGGGCCGGCCGCTCGACGCGCTGCTGGAGTTCGTCCCGGACAACGACCCCGACCTGATCCCCGGCGAGGCCGACTCGCTGCGCAAGCTGATCGAGGCGGGCGCGTGAGGTTCACCGAAGCCGACCGCCTGCTGTTCGCCGGCGACTCCATCACCGATTCCAGCCGCGACCGCACCGATCCCGCGTCGCTCGGCAAGGGTTACGTGCGGCAGATCGCGGACCTCCTCGGCGACGGGCCGGAGGTGATCAACCGCGGGATCAACGGCAACCGGATTTACGACCTCGAAGCCCGGTGGACCACCGACGTCCTCGCGGCGGATCCCACGGTGCTGACGGTGAAGATCGGCATCAACGACACTTGGCGGACGTTCGATCGCGGCCTGTCGAGCCCGATCGGAAAGTTCCGCGACGCCTACTCCCGGCTGCTGGCCGGCGCGCGGGAGCACCTCCCGGCCGAACTGTACGTGATCACGCCGTTCCTGCTGCCGGTGGAGCCGGAGCAGCAGGACTGGGTCGCCGATCTGGCGCCCCGCATCGAAACCGCGATCGACGTGGCGACCGAGTTCGGCGCGCGGCTGATCCGCGCGGATCTGTTCATGCCGCGCGCGGCGGAAGAGCACGGGGCGGCGACGCTGGCCCCGGACGGCGTCCACCCCAGCCCGCTGGGACATCGCCTGCTCGCCGAAGCCTGGCTCGCGGCTGCCGGGGCGCCGGTCGGAGAGGTTCCGCTCCACTAGCGGATACAGTTGCGTCCGTGAACCGGGATGCCGTCATTGCCGGACGTTACCGGCTGGAGCGCGAGGTCGGCCGGGGCTCGATGGGCGTGGTGTGGCGGGCGTGGGACGAACGGCTCGACCGCACGGTGGCGCTCAAGCAGATGCTGCCGGACACCTCGCCGGACGGCGCGCCGTTCCGGTCGATCGTGCGCGCGATGCGGGAGGCCAGGGTCGCCGCGCGGCTCAAGCATCCACACGCCGTCACCGTGTACGACGTCGTGGAGCAGGACGGAACCCCGTTCCTGGTCATGGAGTACCTGCCGTCGCGGCCGCTGACGGAACTCCTCGCGGACGACGGCCCGCTCCCTGCCGGCCGGGTGGCGGTACTCGGCGCGCAGATCGCCTCGGCGCTGGCCGCCGCGCACGAGGACGGGATCCTGCATCGCGACGTCACGCCCAACAACGTCCTCATCACCGGGGACGGTCAGGCGAAGATCGCCGACTTCGGCCTGTCCCACGCCACCGGCGAAGGGACCATGACCGGCGGTGGGCTCGTCGTCGGCACTCCCGCGTACCTCTCCCCCGAGGTCGCGGACGGCGAAGAGCCCGGCTATCCGTCGGACGTGTTCTCACTCGGCTCCACGCTCTACACCGTGGTGGAAGGCGCGCCGCCGTTCGGCACCGACGCCAACCAGATCGCGCTCCTCAAACGGGTCGCCCGCGGCGAGATCGTCACGCCGCGCACCACCGGCCCGCTCACGGACGTCCTGCTGCGCATGCTCCGGCGCGATCCCGCGGAGCGGCCGGACATGGCCGAGGCCGCAGGGATGCTCGTCGCCGTCGCCGACGGCCGTCCGGCGATCCTGGCAGGTACGAAACGGCTTCCCGCGCCCACCCGCCGATCGCGCCTGCCGATCGCCATCGCGGGCGGTGTCGTGGTGGCGGGTGGTGTCCTCGCGGGGATCCTGCTGTCCGGTGGCGACCCACCCGACCCGGTCGCCCCGGTGGCGGCGCCGACCCCGTCGGCCGCGAAACCGGTGTGCGAAGCGCGTTACGAGATCGCCAACCGCTGGCCCGGCGGCTCGGAGATCCGCGTGTCGGTGCGCAACGCCCAGGACACCCGGCTCACCGGCTGGGAGGTCAGCTGGACCCTGCCGCCCGGCACCCGCATCGCCAATCTGTGGAACGGTTCCCTTGTCCAGGACGGCGACCGCGTGCGAGTGTCCGAAGTGGACTGGAACGCGGTACTGCCCGCCGGCGGGACGACCACTTTCGGCTTCATCGCGACCACCGAGGACGACGGCGGGGACGCGCCGGTCGCGGTGTGCCGGAGCTCCTGACCGGAGGCTGAAGGGGACTTTCCCCGCATCTCACGCGGTGAAAGCGTCCTTCAGCAACGGCAAGTGGATGCCCGCGCGTTGAGCCGCACCGGAACCTCGATCCGGTGCGGCCCACCGCCCATACCCTCGACGAGGTCCATCAACGCCGTGGCCGCGCGGCCGCCCACCTCGCGGGGATGCACGAACATCCCGGTCACCTGTGGCGAAACGAGCCGAAGCGAACCGCTGTCGACGGCACTGCAGATCCCGAGCCCGCCCGGGACCGAGAGCCGTCGGCGACGGGCCTCGTGGAGGACGCCGAGGGCGAGGTTTTCCGACGTCGTGAAGACGGCGTCCGGGCAAACCGGCCGGTCGAGCAGGCTGCCCAGCGCCTCCGCCGTGCCTTCGGTGGTCGGCGGCTCGTCGATCTCCGCCACCACCGGCTCCAGCCCCCGCTCCTCCAGCCAGCCGGTGTATCCCGCGACCAGATCCGCCGCGTACGAGCGGCGGGTGTCCGTGGTGATCATCGCCGGGCGCTCGTAACCGTTGTCCGCCAAGTGATCCAGCATCAGCCGGGCGGCCGCGACCAGATCGTTGTCGACGACGACCGGCACCGGGCACGGCGCCGCCATCGGCCGCCCGACGGTCACCAAAGGCCGGTCACGGCACCAGCCGGTCGCGAAAAAGGGCTCGTCTCCGCGCGGATCCACCAGGATCGCGCCGTCGACGGCGAAGGCGTTCAGCCGGTCGAGGTCGGCGTCCGTCGGGGCCAGAAGCAAGGCGTACGACCGTTTCGACGCGGCCTCGGCCGCCCCGTTGAGCACTTCGAGGAAGTAGTCGGAATTGGGCACGAGCGCGCAGGCGCTGCTCGCGTCGACCGAGTTCGCGAGCTGGATCGCCAGCGTGCGGCTGCGCCGGGTGACCAGCTGCTGCGCGTGCACACTCGCCTGATAGCCGAGGTCGGCCGCCGCCCGCGCGACCCGCTCCCGGGTCTGCTCCGAGATCCGGCCCTGCCCGCTGAGCACGTGGGAGACGGTGGTGATCGAAACCCCGGCAGCGGCGGCGACGTCACGGATGGTCGGCGACACTCAGGCCTCCACGGGCGGTCCCCAGACGCGGTTCGGCCGGTCGGTGTCCAGCCGATAGTCGGTGACATGGGCGTCGCCCAGCCTACGGCCGAGGTCCTCCGCCGCCGTCAACGGCCGGGCGGGATCGCGTTCCACCTCGCCCCGGCTGTTGCCGACGCCGACCACGATCCCGGCGAGGTCCTGGCGCAGATACCGGGTGAGTTCCTGGAACTGGGCCTCGAGGCCGAGCGTCGCGCCGCGATAGCTCTCCTCGCACGAGATCAGCACCGCGGCGCGTTTGCCCATCAGCCCCGGCACGACCTCGGCGGTATGCGGCGAACTGCCGGAGGTGTAACAGAAAAGCCGGTCGAAGAAGGATTTGAGCCGCCCGGTCATGCCGTACCAGTGCAGCGGTGTCGCGTAGACGATCGCGTCCGCCGGGAGCACGTGCTCGAACAGCAGGCGCTCGTAACCGTCCCCGATGCCGCAGGATCCGTCTTTCAGCCGGCAGTCGCGGCAGTCCCCCAGCGGCGACTCGACGAAATCGGAGAGCCGGACGAAATCGACCGTATGCCCCGCTTCCTCCGCCCCCTTGGCCAGCGCCTGCGCGAGCGCCCAGGAATTGCCTTCACGACGCGGGCTCGAATCGAGCACCAAGACCTTCACGTGGTTCTCCCCGGAGAGGCTGCCAAAACGCTTTTGCAGTCTCTCCGGGGAGGGTTTCACCTGTCAAGCGACCGAGGTCAGGCGACCTTGGCGGCCGCCGCGAGGATGACCTCCGCGACGACGTCCGGCCGCGAGACCGAGACGGCGTGCGAAGCGTCGACCCTGGTGACCTCCGAACCGGCGCGTTCGGACATGAACGCCTGCGCGGCGGCGGGGATCGCGTGGTCCTGTTCGGCGATCAGCGCCCACGACGGCAGGTTCTTCCACGCCGGCTCACCGTCGAACGGGGTGCCGAGCGCGCGCTCGGTGACCGGACGCTGGGTGACCGCCATGACGTCGGCGATCTCCGTGGGGACGTCGGCGGCGAACACGTCCGAGAAGTTCTCGGGCTTGATCGACAGTTCCCCCTGGGCGGCCAGGACGTTCGTGGTGTCCGGGCCGAGTTTGCCGCCCTCGAACCGGCCGGACAGCTCGAACACGCTCTCCCCCGCCTCCGGCTGGAAGGCGGCGATGTAGACGAGCGCCTTGACGTTCGGCGCGGTGGTGGCCGCGCGGCTGATCACCACACCGCCGTAGGAGTGCCCGGCCAGCACCACGGGGCCGTCCACTCCGTTGACGACATCGGCGACATAGGCCGCGTCGGACTCGATGTCACGCAACGGGTTCGCCGCCGCCAGAACGCGATAGCCCTGCTCGCGCAGCTTCGGGACCACGCCGTTCCAGCTGGACGAGTCGGCGAAAGCACCGTGGACCAGGACGATGGTGGGCTTCTGGTTGCTCATGGCTGGCTCCTTCAGAGTCAGGGAGAATGATCGGTCTTTCTCCCTCAACCATGCTGATCCGGGGCGGCTTCCGCAACGTGACGAAGCCGACCTGGTGGAATGACCGTTCTTTCTCTAGAGTTGAGAGATGCCGACTGTCGACCGGGAAGTACATCCGAAGATCCGGCTGCTCGAGACGGCGTCGCGACTCTTCTACGCCGAGGGCATTCATGCCGTCGGCGTGGAGCGCCTGGTCTCCGAAGCGGCCGTGACCAGGGCGACGTTCTACCGCCACTACCCCACCAAGGACGACCTCGTCGCCGCCTACCTGAGCACCACGAGCGAACGGATTCGTGAGGGTGTCGGCGCGGCCACGCAAGGGAAGCCCGCCCGCGAAGCACTGCTCGCCGCGCTGGGCATCATCGGCGACCGGACACTCGACGACGACTTCCGCGGTTGCCAGTTCCTCAACGCCGCCGCCGAATACCCCGATCCCGCGCACCAGGTGCGGCAGGTCATCGACGACCACCGGAACTGGTTCTTCGGCGTGCTTCGCGACCTGTCACGCGACGCGGGCCATCCCGACCCCGACCACGCCGCCCGCACCCTCGTCCTCCTCCGCGACGGCGCGCTTCACGGCGGGAACCTCGACGCCCCCGAAACCGTGCGGGCCACCCTGGCGCGGGCCGTGGCCGACGTCGTGGACTGAGCTTCATCGCGTCTTCTCGACGGTCGTAACAAGTGCTACCTTCGCGGGAGGGGGCACGGCCGGACCGAGGAGCGGCGACGATGAGGCTTTCTCCCAGCGCGCATGTCGACCCGTTCTGCCGGGACCGGCTGCCTCCAGCCGATCAGTGGCCGGAGTTCGTCTTCGCCCTGCCGGAACTCCGGTATCCCGACCGGCTGAACGCCGCGACCGCGCTGCTCGACGACACCGTCACCCGGCTCGGCCCGGACCGGCCTTGCCTGCTCTCCCCCACCGAAACGTGGTCCTACGGCGAAGTCCTGGCCCGCGCCAACCGCGTCGCCCACGTCCTGGTCGCCGAATTCGGCGTGGTTCCCGGAGATCGCGTGCTGCTGCGGGGCACCAACACACCGTGGCTCGCGACGGTGTGGCTGGCCGTGCTCAAGGCGGGAGCGGTGGCCGTCACGACCATGCCGATGCTGCGGCGGACCGAACTCGACAAGATCGCCGTCCGCGCGAAGCCCGCGCTCGCCGTCTGCGACGAGCGTCTGCTGGACGAACTCCCGCCCGATCTGCCCGCCGTGTCCTACGGAACGGAACTCGCCGCCCGCGCGGAACGGCATCCGGCGACGTTCGCCGACGTCCCGACCGCGGCCGACGACGTCGCCCTGCTGGCGTTCACCTCGGGCACGACGGGTTCCCCGAAAGCGACGATGCATTTCCATCGCGACCTGCTCGCGATCGCCGACACGTTCTCCCGGCACGTCGTGCGCCCGACGTCCGGCGATCTCTTTTGCGGCACACCACCGCTGGCCTTCACCTTCGGCCTCGGCGGCCTGCTGGTCTTCCCCTTGCGCGCGGGAGCGGCGACGCTGCTCGTCGAACGCGCCACCCCGGCGGAACTCGCCGCGATCGCCGCCGAGAAGGGTGTCACCGTCCTCTTCACCGCCCCGACCGCGTACCGCGCGATCCTCAACGCCGGCCAAGGAAAGCTGCTGGCCGGAGTGCGCCGGGCCGTCTCCGCGGGCGAGTCGCTCCCCGCCCCGGTGGCCGAGCAGTACCGGGAGATCGTCGGACGGCCGCTCATCGACGGACTCGGCAGCACCGAAATGCTGCACGTGTTCATCTCCGCCGCCGACGACGACGCACGTCCCGGCGCGACCGGCAAGGTCGTCCCCGGCTACGAGGCGGCCGTTCTCGACATCGACGGTTCGCCGGTGCCGGACGGCACGCCCGGGTTCCTGGCGGTACGCGGCCCCACCGGCTGCCGCTACCTCGAAGACCCGCGCCAGCGCGACTACGTCCGCGACGGCTGGAACTTCACCGGCGACACCTACGTGCGCGACGCCGACGGCTACTTCCGGTTCGTCGCACGCAGCGACGACATGATCATCTCGTCGGGCTACAACATCGCCGCCCCGGAGGTCGAAGAGGTCCTGCTGACACATCCGGACGTGGACGAATGCGCCGTGATCGGCACACCCGACCCGGATCGCGGTTCCGTCGTCACGGCGTTCGTCGTCCCCCGGCCCGGCGCCGAACCCGGCACGGATCTCGTGAAAGCGCTGCAGGACCACGCGAAGGCGACGGCGGCGCCGTACAAGTACCCGCGGCGTGTGCGGTTCATCGACGCTTTGCCGCGCAATGCGAGCGGGAAGCTGCAGCGTTATCTGCTGCGGGAATTGTGATCCTGCTTCTGCTTTCATGGCATGAAAGCAGAATAAAAGCGCTCCCGGGATCCTAGGTGCTTCGCTGTCGGACAGAGCACGAGGGGATTGTCATGAAAGGTCGTTCGAGGGTCGTCGCATGTCTTGTGTCGGTGTTCATGGCGCTCGGGCTGACGTTCGCCGGCGCGGGATCCGCGGCGGCGGACCAGTCGAAATCCATCTCCGGGAAGTCGCCGGACGGCGGCGCGAGCTTCAGCGGGACGCTGACCTGGACCGGCCGGGGCAGCTTCAAGGCCGACGTCACGTTGAAGGACGCGAAGTGCGACGGGAACCCCGTCTACTTCTACTTCATCATCAACAAGGGGTGGACGAGCGAGTGGCAGGGCAAACGGCGCGACAACAACGAGGGCTGCAACAAGACCATTACCTGGAAGGGCATCGCGGGATCTGACACCAACGGTATCTACGGTCCCACGCTGCGGGTGTGCACGGACATCCGGCCGGGGCTGGACTCCTGCAAGGATTACGGCTACGACAACCCGTACTTCCCGTAACCGGCCTCACCCGCCGATCGGCTCGGGCTTCCGGGCCGATCGGCGGGCCTTGGAGAATGCTCGACCATGCGCACAAGCAGAGCTGTGAACTGGGAAGGCTTTCACAACACCAGAGATCTCGGCGGCTTGCCGACCAGATCGGGCCATACAACTCGCTACGGCGCCTTCTTCAGGGCGGCCGACCTTCGTTTCGTCACCGACGAGGGCTGGACCCAGGCGTGGCAATCCGGTGTCCGAACCATCGTCGACCTGCGCAATGCCGACGAAATCCGGCCCGCGACGGCAAAGTCCCCGACAGCGATGGCCGGCTCGGCGCACTTCACCGCCACCACCGCAGGGGCGACCACACCGGCCGGCATCGACCGCATCGAGGTACCCCTCGACGAAATCGAGGACGTAGAGTTCTGGCGGCACATCAACACTGAGCAGCTCAACGGCAGTCCGCTCTACTACCGTCCCTTCCTCGAACGGAAAGCCGGCCGATGTGCCGCCGTCATCACCGCGCTCGCCCACTGCGGGCCGGGCGGTGTCCTGTTCCACTGTGGCGCAGGACGAGACCGCACCGGCCTGGTCACTCTTCTGCTGTTGGCGCTGGCCGACGTCCGACCGGAGGCCATCGCAAAGGACTACGACATGTCCACCGAGGCCCTGAAGTCCCTGTTCGCCGCGATGGGCACCGAGGACCAAGGACCGATCATCCAGTCCGTCCTCGCCGACCGCGGCACCACGACCCAAGCCGCCGTCCTGAGCACCCTCGATGGCCTCGACGTCGAGCAATATCTTCTCGCTGCCGGCGTCAGCGACACCGACCTCGACAGCATTCGCGGCAGACTGCTGTAATCACGCACCGTCCAAGCCCGGTCGGTGTTGAAGTCAAAATCCCGGCAATGCCTCAGCATGCCCGGACGAAGCCAGACCTGGCCAACCGTGTCGTTCTGCGGAACGACGAGGGTACGAATGCGCCCGCCTTCATCGGATCCCGCGCCGCCGATTCGCCGCGACCAGCGCGACAATACTGAGCGACGCGGTCGCCAAAAGGTAGTAGCCGGGCGAAACCGGCGATCCGGTGGCCGCGATCATCGCGGTCGCGATGGTCGGCGTGAATCCGCCGAAGACCCCGACGGTGGCGTTGTAGGCGAACGAAAGCCCGGTCGCCCTGGTGTGTGCCGGGAAGACGTCGGCCATCACCGAGGGAAGCGCGCCGAAGTAGGTGGCCTTCAACAGTCCCAGGATCGTCATCGTCACCGTGAGTGTGAGGAACGACGGCGAGGTGGTGACCCACAGGTACAGCGGCACCACGCCCGCCCCGATCACCGCCGCGGCCCCGATCATGATCCTGATCCGACCGTGCCGGTCGGTGAGCAGTCCGACGATCGGTGTCACGACGGTCAGGATGGCCGCGGTGATCATCAGCGCGACGAACGACAGTGAGTCGTCCAGGCCGAGGTTCTTGATCGCGAACGTCGGCAGCGACTGCAGGATGAAGTTCAGCGAGGTCGAGACGACCAGCGCTCCCCCGGCGATCAGCAGACCGCCCCAGTGGAAACGGAACAGCGTCCGGACCGGCGTGGACTTCGGCTGATTCTCTTTGGCGGCTTCGGGTTCGTCGACGTGACGCCGGATGTAATAGCCGACCGGGCCGACGAGCAGCCCGAACACGAACGGGATCCGCCAGCCCCACGACGTCATCGCGTCCGCGCTGAGCGAAGCCGTCAGCCCGGCGGCGAACCCCGCCGACATCAGTGTCGCGAAACCCTGGCTGGCGAACTGGAAGCTGCCGAGGAAACCCTTGCGTCGGTCGTCCTGTTCGATCAGGAACGACGTGGCCGCCCCGAATTCCCCGCCCGCGGCGAATCCCTGGATCAGCCGAGCCACGATCACGCCGACCGGCGCGAGGAAACCGATCGTCGCGTAACCCGGCATCACCGCGAGCAGGAACGTCCCGATGACCATCAGCCAGATGGTCAGCACCAGCGCCTTCTTGCGGCCGAACCGGTCGGCGTAGGCCCCGAGCACGAGCCCGCCGAGCGGGCGCACGAGGAACGTGATACCGAACACGGCGTACGCCTGAACGAGTTCCACGGCGGCGTTCCCGCTGGGGAAGAAGGTCTTGCCGATGTAGGCCGCCATCAGCGCGTACACGCCGAGGTCGAACCATTCGAGCGCGTTGCCGATGGTCGCCGCGGCGATCGCGCGCCGCGTCGACGACGGCGTCCGGGGCTTGGCCACTGTCTGGTCGGTCGTCATGCCTCCTCCCCGCGCCGTCCGAGCGTGTGGAACAGCGCCGTGGCGAGGACGAGCCCTTCCCGGGCGATCGGCGCGAGCAAATGTTCGTCGGGCGCGTGCTGCAGGCACCCGGGATAGGAATGCGGCAGCCACAGGGTCGGAAGGCCGAGCAGGTCGGTGAACACATGGTTCGGCAGTCCCCCGCCGAAGCTCGGCAGGATCGCCGCCCGCCGCTCGGAAACCTCGTCGAGCGCACTCTTCGCCCAGCCGACCCACGGGTCGTCGACCGGGGTGCGGCTGGCCCGGAAGCTGCCCTCGGCGGTGACATCGACCATCGAAAACCCGTTCGCGGCAAGGTGTTTCGTGATCGCCTCGCCCACGCCGTCGACGTCGGTCCCGGCGACGTAGCGCAGCTGCAGCATCGCGCGGGCGCGGCCGGGGATGGCGTTGACCGGGCGGTCGATGTCGGCCGCGCCGAGCGAAAGGACTTCGAGCGTGTTCCAGCCGTACAGCCGCTCGGCCGCGGTCAGGCCGGTGTCTCCCCAGCCGGCGTCCAGCGCCGGATCGCCCGGCTTGTTCCCGATCTCGAGGTCCGCGAGCGCCGCACGGACACTGTCCGGGAGTTCGGGCGGCAGGAGTTCCGGCACCTGGACGCGGCCGTGCCCGTCGACGAGACAGGCGATCGCCCCGGCGAGGGTGGTGGCGGGATTGCGCAGGACCCCGCCCCAGTTCCCCGAGTGGTAGGCGTCGGGCCGGAGATCGACGTCCAGGGCGATCCGGACGCTTCCCCGCGCGCCGAGGAACAGCGTCGGCGTGGCCGCGTCCAAGCGCGGACCGTCGGACGCGATGAGGACGTCGGCGCTGAGTGCCTCCCGGTTCGCCTCGACGAACTCGTCGAGGCCGGGCGAGCCGATCTCCTCCCCTGTCTCGAAAAGGAACTTCAGATTGAAGCCGAGCGAACCCGTTTCGGCGAGGAGCAGCCTGAGCGCGGTCAGGTTGATCAGGTGCTGTCCCTTGTTGTCCGCCGAACCGCGGCCGTACCAGCGCTCGCCGTCGGCGGTCAGTGTCCACGGATCCCGGCCTTCGCTCCACCGGCCCTCGTGCCCGTCGACGACGTCGGCGTGGCCGTAGCAAAGCAAGGTGGGCAGCCGCGGGGACTCCACCCGGGTGCCGATCAGGAACGGCCCGCCATCCGGGTCGGGGTTCGGGTACGTCTCGACGGAACAGCCGAGCGCGGTCAGCGCCGGGGTCAGGACCTCGTCCAGGTATGCCTTGATGGCAACGCGACCACTCGGATGATCACTCACCGTCGGATATCGGACGAGTTCGGCGAGCTCGGCGAAGAACGCGCCGGAGTCGACGTGCTCGTGGGCCTTCGTGACCAGTTCCGCTGGGATCACCGTGTTCTCTCCCGATTCGCTCGTCGAGTGTCGCAGAGGAGCGTAAGTCGGTTTGCGTACCGTGACCATTGCCGTTTACCGTGCTCCGCGTTCTCATTTGGGCAAACCTGCGGAGTTCTGATGCGGCTGCTGCCGATCGCGTTGACGTACTTCCTCGAAGTCGCCCGCACCGGCTCGGTGTCCGAGGCGGCGACGGAACTGACGGTGGCGCCCTCGGCGATCAGCCGTCAGATCGCCAAACTCGAAGCGGGTATCGGGGTGCCGTTGTTCGTCCGGCATCCGCGGGGCATGGTGCCGACCGAGGCCGGGACCCGGCTGCTCGACCACGTCCGCCGCAGCGAGGCGGAATCGGCCGTTCTCGTCGACGAACTCCGCACCGGCCGCGGGCTGCACGCCCGGTCCCTGACGGTCGCCTGTTCCGAAGGATTCGCCCGCCGCGTGGTCCCGCAGGCCATCGCCGCCTTCCGGCGCGATCACGACGTCACGTTCCACATCGACGTCGTGACCAGGGAGGAGGCGACACGCCGGGTCCTCGAAGGCGCGGCCGACGTCGCCGTCACGTTCGCGACCGGGCCTCAGCACGGGGTGCGCGTCGAGAGCGCCGTCGTGGTCCCGGTGTACGCGATCGTCCCGCTCGATCATCCGCTGACCAGTCGTGACGCCGTCGGGCTCGCCGAGCTCTGCGCGCATCCGCTCGCGCTGCCGTCGCCGGGGCAGAGCCTGCGCGACCTGTTCGACATCGCCGCCCGGATCGAGAACCTCACGGCGCATCCGGTGCTGGAGTGCAACGAACTGAGCCCGAAGTACGAGTTCGTCCGCTGTGGCGGCGGGATCGCCCTGGTCGGCGGGCTGGGTGACATCGAGCGGGACGCGGCCACCGAAGGGGTCGCGTACGTGCTGCTCGACAACGCCGTGTTCCGCAAACGCGAAGCCCAGGTGCAGACCATGGCCGGGCGGACGTTGTCCTTGGCGGCCATGCGGTTCACCGCGCTGCTGACGTCGTTCGTCCGGCCACCGGTCAGCCGATCAGCACCCCCGGATTGAGGATCCCCGCCGGGTCGAGCGCGGCCTTGGCGGCGGTGATCGCGGCGGCGAACGGGCCGGGACGCTGCCGGTCGTACCAGGGCCGGTGATCGCGGCCGACGGCGTGGTGATGGGTGATCGTGCCGCCGTGGCCCGCGATGGCCTCGGAGACGGCGGCCTTGATCTCGTCCCATTGGGCGACCGTGCTGCCCCAGCGCCCGGCGGCGTAGATCCCGTAGTAGGGCGCGGGGCCGTCGGGGTACACGTGGCTGAACCGGCAGGTGACGACACCCGCGCCACCGCATACCTCGTCGATCGCGGCGCGGGCCGCCGAGGTGATCGCGTCGTGGAACTCCGGGAAACCGTCCCACGTGCACGCGGTCTCGAAGGTCTCCACGATCAGCGAGCGGCGGGCCAGCGCGTCGCGTTGATAGGGCATCCGCAAGAACGACGATCGCCAGGCCGATGCGCTGTCCTGACCTGCGGAATCCTTGCCGCGCCTGGCTTTCACGACACCGCCGTGGCCGGCGGTCAGTTCGAGCGCGCGGTCGAGCCAGGTGTCGACCGGGTGATCGGCGGATTCGAACGCGACCAGCAGGAGACCGCCGCCCACACTCGCACCCGCGTTGATGAACGCCTCCGCCGGGTCGAGCAGACGGCAGTTCGACGGATACAGCCCGGACTGCGCGATCGCCCGGGTGGCGGCGACGGCGTCTTCCTGCCGTTCGAAGGCGACGGAGGCGGTCACCTGCCAGACCGGCCGGTCCTGCAGGCGCATCCAGGCTTCGGTGATCACGCCGAGCGTCCCCTCGGAGCCGAGGAACATCCGGTCCGGCGAAGGGCCGGCGCCCGATCCCGGCAGGCGCCGCGATTCGCTGATCCCGGCAGGTGTGACGACGCGCAGCGACTCGGTGAGATCGTCGATATGCGTGGCGAGGGTGGCGAAATGCCCGCCCGCGCGCGTGGCGAGCCAGCCACCGAGCGTCGAATGGGCGAACGACTGCGGGAAATGCCGCAGGGTCAGCCCCAGCGGCCGGAGCCGGTCTTCCAGCGCCGGCCCGAAGAT
This sequence comes from Amycolatopsis sp. NPDC058340, assembly GCF_042723975.1. NCBI lineage: Bacteria > Bacillati > Actinomycetota > Actinomycetes > Pseudonocardiales > Pseudonocardiaceae > Amycolatopsis > Amycolatopsis sp. NPDC058340. Next base: position 42,381 of record NZ_JBHXIB010000006.1, read on the forward strand.
CCCGGCCTGGATCCGGGCCGCGCGGCTGACCGTGTCCACTTCGAGCACCTCGCCGAGACCGGCCAGATCCATCGAAACCGCGGGGCCGTCGAACCGCGGCTCGACCCCGCCGACCACGGAACTGCCGCCACCGTAAGGAATCAGCGGGATCCCGGAGGCCGTGCACCAGTCCAGGAGGTCGGCGACGTCCTGTTCCGTACGCGGGCGGGCGACCAGATCCGGGACGTGGTCGAGCTGTCCGAGCAGGTTGCGGACGACGTCGCGGAACGCCTTGCCGCGAGCGTGGGACAGCCGGTCGACCGGTGCGTCACCGCACAACGCGGCGAGTGCCGCGGGCGGCCTGATCCTCGGCGCCGGGAGGTCGAGATCCGCGGGATCCGGCGGCGCGTGATCGGTGAAGTCGTGGCCGGGCAGCACACCCGAGGTGCGGGCGACCAGCGCGCCGGACTCCTCCTTGGACAGTTCGCCGTCGGTGGTGCCCCAGCCCCACCACGAACGCACCTCGGCCGGCACCGTCGCCTCCGTTCGATCTGACTCTCCAGTAAGTTACTTGTGAGTCAATTCTCGTGTCAACGCATGAACCTCTCCCGGCCTCCGGCACCTGCAGCGGCTTCGCGCGCCTGCCTCCGCGCAGGCGCCGCGAAGACGGATAGCGTCGCTCCATGACATCCGGTCCCGAGCGGCTCCCCCTGATCTACCTCGACGTCGACGGCCCGCTCATCCCGTTCGGCTTGGAGCCGTCGCACTACCCGTCGTTCGACCCTTTGCCGCGAGACGACGAGAACCCGCTTCTCGGCAGGCTCGACCCTTCGCACGGACCGCGGCTGCGGGCCCTCCCCGGCGAACTCGTCTGGGCCACGACCTGGTTGCACGACGCCAACGACTCCCTCTCCCCCAGACTCGGCCTGCCCCGCCTGCCCGTCGTGGACTGGCCGGAGCCCTCCGACGACGACGAATTCGACGCCCGCATCGGCCTGCATTGGAAGACCCGCCCGCTGCTGGACCACGCCCGGGATCGCCCGTTCGCCTGGATCGACGACGAGATTTCCGGCCTGGATCGCGAATGGGTGTCCGGCCACCACGCCGGACCGGCCCTGCTGCACCGCGTCGATCCCCAGCGAGGCCTGACCGGCGACGACTACCGCGAACTCGACGAGTGGCTGCGGGAATCCCGCCGCTCCTGACACACCGGACAGCTCTCCCACCCAGGACCGATTCGAGGCCTTCGACGCTTTACAACGTTGTATCAACGATGTAAAAACATCCTGACGGCCAGCCGTGGCCCGGCTCACACCGGTTCCCACCGGCCACGGGGTCGTGGTTTCACGCCTGCACAAGTCCAGCGGGAGGCGCACCTCCGCCGAGGCGGCCGCCCCCGGAGAAGGGTGTCGAGCAGATGTTGCCAACGTTGTCACAACGTCCCCGGAGGCCGAGACGCTTCCGGAAACCCCTGACCGCCGCGGTGGTCGCCCTGACCGCCCTGGCGTTGACGCCGGGGGCCGCGACGGCCGCGGAGAGCGGCTGGAAGATGGGCAAGCCACGCCTGACCACCCCGTGGACGAACCAGGTTTCGCCCGCCAACGCGTTGCCCGAGTACCCGCGGCCGCAGCTGGTGCGCGAGAACTGGCAGAACCTCAACGGGGTCTGGGAGTTCGCCGGCGCCGCGCCCGGCGAGGCCCCGCCCTTCGGCGAGAAGCTCGCCGAGAAGATCCTGGTCCCCTACCCCACCGAATCCGCGCTGTCCGGGATCCAGCGGCACGAGGACTTCATGTGGTACCGGCGCACGTTCACCGTGCCCCGGAACTGGAACGTCGGCAAGGACAACACCCTCCGGATCAACTTCGGCGCGGTCGACTACAAGGCGAAGGTCTACGTCAACGGCAAGGAGGTCGCCGCGCACCAGGGCGGCTACGGCGCGTTCTCCGCGGACGTCACCTCGGCCCTGAAACCCAAGGGAGAGCAGGAGATCATCGTCGGCGTCGAGGATCGCACCGACGCCACCTGGCAGCCCGTCGGCAAACAGCGCCGGGTCCCCGACCGCGGGATCTTCTACGAAGGCGCCTCGGGCATCTGGCAGACGGTGTGGATGGAGCCGGTCGCGGCGAAGCACATCGGCACGCTCGGCATGGTCCCCGACCTCAAGTCCTCCACGCTCAAGCTCACCGTCGACACCGGCGGGAACTCCGGGCTGACCGTCGAGGCCGTGGTCCGCGACGGCCGGAAGGTGGTCAGCCGCAGCACGGCGGCCGCGGCCGGGACGATCTCGCTGCCGGTGCCCAAGGCGAAACTCTGGTCGCCGGATTCGCCGTTCCTCTACGATCTCGACGTCGAACTGAAGGACGGCCGCCGCACCGTCGACAAGGTGTCGTCCTACTTCGGCATGCGCGAATTCGGCACCACGAAGGGCGCCGACGGCAAACTCCGGTTCACCCTCAACGGCAAGATCCTCTTCCTGCAGTCCACTTTGGACCAGGGTTACTGGCCGGACGGCATCTACACCGCGCCGACCGACCAGGCGCTGCGTTTCGACCTCGAACAGCACAAGGTCCTCGGGTTCAACACGGTCCGCAAGCACATCAAGACCGAACCCGACCGCTGGTATCACCACGCCGACAAGCTCGGCCTGCTCGTCTGGCAGGACATGCCGTCGATGCGCACCGGCGGCCGTCCGCCCGTCGACGCGCAGCGGCAGTTCAAGGCCGAGCTGAAGGAACTGGTGGAGCAGAAGAAGAACTGGACCTCGATCGTCGGCTATGTGCCGTTCAACGAGGGCTGGGCGGAGTGGTCGCGCGAGGAGACCGGGCAGGTCGCCGAGAGCGTCAAGGCCCAGGACCCGACCCGGCTGGTCAACGCGCACAGCGGGGTCAACTGCTGCGATTCGCTCGGTGACTCGGGCAAGGGTGACGTCCTCGACTGGCACTCCTACCCCGGCCCCGCGAAGCCGATGCCCGACGCCAAGCGGATCTCGATCGACGGCGAGCACGGCGGCTACGGTCTCGAAGTCGAGGACCACATGTGGTTCGGCGAAGGCCACGCCTACGAGATGGTGAAGGACCAGGCGACCCTGAACAGCCGCTACGTCCAGAACCAGCGCGACGTGCTCGCGGCCGCGCAGAGCTGCGGGATCAGCGGCTCGATCTACACGCAGATCACCGACGTCGAGCACGAGGTCAACGGCTTCTTCACCTACGACAGGCAAGTGAAGAAGATGGACTTCGCCCAGGTGCGCGCGGTCAACCAGGCGATCATCCGCAACGCCGACGGCAGCGGCTCGGGCGCACCCGATCCCGGCCCCGGCACCCCGGGAATCGACGGTGTGCACGCCTACAAGTTCGACGAGGGCACCGGATCCAGCGCCAAGGACTCGGTCGGCACCGCGCACGCCACGCTGACCAACACGCAGTGGGCAGGCGGGGTCCAGGCCGGCGCGCTGGCCTTCGCAGGCAACGGGCAGGCCGATACCGGGACGAACCTCGTGAACACGGCCGGCAGCTACTCGGTTTCGGCGTGGGCCAAGCTGGATGAGGCGAGCGGTGCGTTCCAGACCGTCGTCAGCCAGGACACCGGCCGCGACAGCGCGTTCTTCCTGCAGTACTCCGGGCAGGATCAGCGGTGGGCGATGAGCTTCGTCGGCCTGCGCGCCCTGTCGCCGGAGAAGCCGGAAGTCGGCCGCTGGTACCACCTGACCGGCGTCCGCGACGCGAAGGCGGGCACGTTGTCGCTGTACGTCGACGGCGCGAAGGTCGCCTCGCAGAACGCCTGTTCGGCCGCCCCGAGCACCGGGCACACGGTCATCGGCCGCGGCCAGTACGGCGGCCAGCAGGTCGACTTCCTGCGCGGCGCGGTGGACGACGTCCGGCTCTACGACCGGCCGCTGTCCGACGCCGAGGTCGCGACGCTCGCGAAGCGCGGCTGAGCCCGGGCACGCGGCGCCGGGGTCACTCCCGGCGCCGCGTGCCCGTCACCCACTCCCGCACGATGTCGCCGAGCACGGGCAACGGCACCTGCCCGTTCCTCAGCACCACGTCGTGGAAGTCGCGGATGTCGAACGCCTCTCCGAGCTGTTCCTCGGCGAAGGCGCGCAACCGCTCGATCTCCAGCCTGCCCGTCATGTACGACAGCGCCTGACCGGGCCATTCGATGTAGCGGTCGGTCTCCGACTGCACCTCGACATCGCTGAGCACGCAATGTTCGGCGAGGTAGTCCACGCATCGCTGCCGGCTCCAGCCCAGCGCGTGCAGACCGGTGTCGACGACGAGCCGCGCGGCGCGCAAGGAATCCTCGGCGACCATGCCGAGCCGCATCACGTCGTCGGAGTACAGCCCCATCTCGTCGGCGAGCCGTTCGGTGTAGAGCGCCCAGCCCTCGTCGAACGCCGACAGCGGGACGAGTTTTCGCAGCCGCGGCACGTCGTCGAGTTCGAAGGACACGCAGGCCTGGAAATGGTGCCCTGGAACGGCTTCGTGGAAGGCGACGGACTCGGCGATGAACCGGAACCGCTCGGTCACCCGGTAGGTGTTGGTGGAGTAGACGCCGGGACGGCTGCCGTCCGCCGACGGCGGCATGTAGTACGCCTGCGCGGCCGACGGCCCGTCGGCTTCCGGCACGGCACGCACCACGCATTCGGCCGACGGTATCCGCCGGAACCAGCCGGGCGCGGCCGCCGCGGCCCGCGCGACCGCTTCCGACGCGGTCGTGACCATCTCGTCCGCGTCCCGCCAGCGCAGCGACGGGTCGGTACGCAGCCGTCGCCGGACCTCGACGGGATCGTCCTCGCCGAACACGGCCGCGCCGAGGCGCCGGTACTCCTCGTCCAGCGCCCGGCCGAGTTCGAGGCCGGTCTCGTGCAGTTCCTCCGGCGAGATCCCGGTAGTGGTGTGCGTTCTGACCAGGCCGGCGTAACTCTCCTTGCCGCCGTCCAGCCAGCAGAGGCCCGGCCGGTCGTCGGGGCGGCCACGTCCGGCGATCTCCCGGGCGAGCACCTCGCGATAGGCGATGAGCGACGGCCGCACCTGCTCGGTGAACAGCCGCTCCCGTCGCGCGACACGGTCGCCGGTCAGCGGCGGGACGAGCAGCGGATCGGGTTCGGCGGCCAGAAGCCGGTCGAGGTGGGCGATGGCGTTGCGCACCGCGCGTTCCACCGGGGCCCGGCCCGCCGCGACCCCGGCCCGGTGGCGGTCGGCCAGCGCCGCGAAGAACGCCGGGAACGCCGCCAGCCTGGCCAGATAGTCCTCCTCCGCCTGTTCCCCCGACGGCTCCAGCTGCGGAAGCCAGGACAACGCCCCGATGCCCTCGGACACCATCGGATCGGCGAGGACGAATTCGGTCAGCCGCGAGTCCAGCCTGGTCAGGAGCGATTCCGCGTGATGGGTGACGACGCCGAGGGTGATCCGGTCCGGATCGGTGGACCGGGCCGCGTACCCGGCGATCCGGACGGCCCGCTCCCGCAGCCGTTCGTCGCCAGCCTCCGACACGTCCCGCAGTTCGTGGTCGTGTCCGGGGATGTTGTCGAACGTAGCCATCAAGGGCACCTCGGCCGCGAGGACGTCGAGGAGTTCGTCGGCCAGCTCCGCCGCGGTGGGCTCATCGCTCATGACCGATGACTACCAGACCGGACCTCCCGCCCGCTGGCAGTTATTAGCACTGGCAAAGCTCCGTCGTTCGCGTCCGAGGCGTACGCCACAAGCGTCACATGGTCGGACTTCCGACTTTTAGGGTGGCTTCGTGAACGACGTCCAGTTCTTCGTCGAGAGCGGAATCGGCCGGATCACGCTGAACCGGCCGCGTGCGCTGAACTCGCTGAACCACGGCATGGTCCTCGCCATGCTCGACCACCTCGAAGCGTGGCGCGCCGATCCCGGAGTCCGCGCCGTGCTGATCGACGGCGCCGGCGGTCGCGGGCTCTGTGCCGGCGGGGACATCCGCGCCATCTACGAGGACGCGCGCGGCGGCGGCACCGCGTCGTTGCGGTTCTGGGCCGACGAGTACCGCCTCAACGTCCTGATCTCGCGCTACCCCAAGCCGTATCTCGCGCTCATGGACGGGCTTGTGATGGGCGGCGGGGTCGGCGTCTCGGCGCACGGCAGCCACCGGATCGTCACCGAACGCTCCCGCGTCGGCATGCCCGAGACCGGCATCGGTTTCGTCCCCGACGTCGGTGGCACGTATCTGTTGTCGCGGACCCCAGGCGAACTCGGGACACACATCGCGCTCACCGCCGGGGCGATCTCCGGGCCCGACGCGATCCACTGTGGACTCGCCGATCACTTCGTGCCCAGTGAACGGATCCCGGACCTGCTCGACGCACTCGGGTCGCACCCCACGGATGCCGCGCTGGAGCTGATCGCCGAACCGGCGCCGCCGAGCGCGCTGGCCGGGGACGCCGCCTGGATCGACCACTGCTACGCGGCGGACACCGTCGAAGAGATCCTGGCCCGGCTTCACACCGCGGGTGACGCGGCCGCCACCGCCGCCAAGGAGATCGAGGCGAAGTCGCCGACCGCGCTGAAGGTGACCCTGCGGGCGCTCCGCTCGGCGGCGGCGATGCCCGACCTGGAAACCGTGCTGGCGCAGGAATACCGGATCTCGGCCCACGCTCTCTCGACCGCCGAGTTCGCCGAAGGCATCCGGGCGCAGATCATCGACAAGGACCGTGCGCCGAAGTGGTCGCCCGCCACTCTGTCCGAAGTGGACGACAGGATCGTCGACGCCTACTTCTCCTGACCGGTGATCGCCCGGTAGAGCGGCCGCAGCAGGGCGTCGACCGGTTTTCCGTCCACTGTGGCCTTGAGCGGCGGAACCTCGTCGAGCAGTCCCAGCGGATCCCCGGCGGGCGGCCGTCGCCTGTTCGTGACGTCCCCGGCCGGGCCCCAGCCGAAGAAGTCGTCCATCACCTCGTCGAGCCCCGGTGTCCCGTCTTCCGCGGCAGGGGCCGTCACACGGGCACCCGCCTGCCGTCCGATCTCTTCGAGCAGCGTCGCGCGATCCCGCCCGCGGAGGGTGAAGATCGTGAACGGGTCCGTGTCCGCTTCGAGTGCGATCAGGCCCGCGACGAGGTGATCGCACGGGACGCGGGTGCCGGGACACGTGCAGTCCAGCGACAGTTCCCACGCCGCCTCGGGGAACAGCGGGACCTGCTCGGCGGCGAAGAACCGATCGATACCGTCCGGGACTCGCCCGTCGAGCAGGGCGGCCCTCGTGGGCTCGTCCGCGACGAAGGCGGCGACGACCGCCGTCCACACCTGTTTGCCGAACGCCGGCAGGCCGATACGGACATCGTGGAACCGTTGCCTGGTCACCCGGACCCTGGCGACGGCGGCCCCCGGCCCCAGCGTGAGCGTATCGACCGTACAGGGCGGAACGAGTCCTTTGTGGACACCCAGTTCGTCGAGCGCCCGGCGGAATCCGTCAGTCATCGGCCGCCTCCCGGCCGAGCGCGAAGACCTCGCGCAGCGAATCGGTGGAGAGCTCGGTGAGCCAGTCCTCCCCGTCGGTGACGACGAGATCGGCCAGCGCCTCCTTCTTGGTGATGACTTCGTCGATCCGTTCCTCGATGGTTCCGGGACAGACGAACTTCCGCACCTGGACGCTGCGCCGCTGGCCGATGCGGAACGCGCGGTCGGTGGCCTGTTCCTCGACCGCCGGATTCCACCACCGGTCGAGATGCAGGACGTGGGTGGCGGCGGTGAGGGTCAAGCCCGCTCCCCCGGTCTTGAGCGACGCGAGCAGGATCGACGGGCCCTCGCCCGACTGGAAGTGCTCGACGATCGAATCGCGGCGCCGCTGCGACAGCCCGCCGTGCAGGAAGGCGATCTTCACGTTCAGCCGGTGCGAGAGATGCGGCACGAGCAGATGGCCGAACTCGGCGAACTGGGTGAAGCACAGCGCGCGGTCGCCCGAGTCCAGGATCTCCGCCAGGAGTTCTTCGAGTCGGTCGACCTTGCCGGAGCGGTGCCCGATCGGCGAACCGTCGTGCAGCAGATGCGCGGGATGGTTGCAGATCTGCTTGAGTTTGGTGATCGCGGCGAGGATGTTGCCGCGCCGTTTGACCCCGGCGCTGTCGGCGATCTTCGTCATCATCTCGTCCACGGTCGCGCGGTAGAGCGTCACCTGTTCGCGGGTGAGGCGGTATTCCTGCAGGATCTCGATCTTCTCGGGCAGGTCCGCGAGCACGGTGGGGTCGGTTTTGAGGCGCCGCAACAGGAACGGCCGGGTCAGTCGCCGCAGCTCGGTGGCCGCGGCGAGGTCGCCCCGGCGCTCGATCGGCACCTCGAACCGCTCACGGAACTCTTGCCTGCCTCCGAGGACGCCCGGGTTGAGCAGATCCGAAAGCGACCACAGATCGGCGAGCCGGTTCTCCACCGGCGTCCCGGTCAGCGCGACCCGGTGCCCGGCCGGGATCCGGCGCAAGGCCTGCGCGGGTCCGGTGTTCTGGTTCTTGACCGCCTGCGCCTCGTCGAGCACGAGCCGGTGCCAACGGATGCCCGCGAGTTCGTCGACGTCGCGGGCGGCCGTGGAATACGTGGTGACGACGAGATCCACGCCCTCGGCCCGCACGCGGCCGCGATCGGCGCCGTGATGGATATGGACACGCAGCTTCGGGGCGAACTTGGCCGCTTCCCGTTGCCACGTGCCGAGCAGCGACATCGGGCAGACCAGCAGTGTCGGCCCCGTGTCGCCCTGCGCCCGCTCCGTCGCTTCGAGCGCGAGCAGCTGGACGGTCTTGCCCAGCCCCATGTCGTCGGCGAGGCAGGCCCCGAGCCCGATCGACGTCATGAACGCCAGCCAGGCGGCACCGCGGCTCTGATAGGGCCGCAGCGTCGCCACGAAGCCCGGCGGCGGCTCGACCGGTTCGATGGTGCGCTGGATTCGTCCGGCGAGGAAGTCGTCGATCCAGCCGTCGGTGGTGACTTCGGTGACCGGCAACGGCGCTTCGAAGCCGCCGCGGAGCAACTCGAGCAGGTCCGCCGGGGTGGGCAGCGGTGGCTTCTCGCGGTCCGGGTCGCGACGGAGATACTCCAGGCCGGCGCGCAACAGTTCGGGGTCCACGCTCACCCACCGGCCGCGCAACCGCACCAACGACGACTTCGCGGCGGCGAGCCCGGCGAGTTCCTCGTCGGTCAGCGCGTCCTCCCCGACGGCGAGCGCCCAGCGGTAGCGGGCGAGCTGGTGCCGCCCAAGCCGGTGCACGGCGGCCTGGTCGACGGGCGCGCCGCGGACGGACAGCTTGAGCGCGAGTTTCCGCCTGCCACCCCAGCTCGCCGGGAGCTGGACGTCGAATCCGGCCGCGACCAGCTCTTCCGCGCCGCCGTCGAGGAACTCCACGGCTTCGGCGACGGTGAGGTCGTAGGTGCCCGGCTTCTGGGCCTCGACCGCGGGGCCGAGCATCGGCAATACCCCGGCGGCGCGCTCCAGCTCGGCGGTGAAAAGACCTTCGGGGTCGGTGAACTTCGCGCCCGCCTTGCCGGACCAGACGTCTTCGGCCGGGAGCAGGAGGCTGGGGTCGGCCGCGGAGCGCAGGAGGAAACGCAGCTGCCACTTGGTCCCGTCGCCGGTCTGGTCGTCCGGGTCGTCGGCAGGGCCGTGCAGTGTCGGAACCTCGTCGAGCCGGACGCAGACGGTGCCCTCGGTGAGGTCCGTGTCGCCGATCGCGTCCCAGGCGGCGATGCCCTCGGCGACGATCCCCATCCGTCCCGGCGACTGGCCGACCCGGTCGTCGGCGCTCTTGAGCGCGTGGAGCCAGGACCCGAACGGGCCTTCGCGCCCATCGCTTTCCGTGGCGAGCCCGGCGGCACCCAGCCGCTCGCGGACCGCGGCGTCGACGAGGGTGTGGAGGGCGTCGGTGACGAGAGCCGCCGGATCCGGCCCGGGATGTTCGGCCCGGCCGACCGGTGGGGTGGCCGCGATCAGCGCCCGGACCGCGACCGCGTCACCGCCCCTGGCCACCGGCCGCCACCGCGCCCGCGCCACGATCTCGTTCCGTACGAGCGTCGGCAGCACCCGGCCGCGGCGGACCAGGTCGTCCGCCAGCCGGACGACGGCGCGGAGATGACGGACCGACGTGCCGTAGCCGACCGTCTCGGCCAGGTCCTCCAGCTCCGAGGGGTCGATCAGGAGCGCGGGCACCGACCAGGGTTCCAGCGTCGGTTCCGGCCGCGGACGGCCCCGCGCGCCCAGTTCGGGCGAGGCGAGCGGACCGCCGCGCCGCGACGGCAACAGCAGGACGGCCGTCGCCGGCTTGCCGGGATGCAGGGCGGTCAGATCCGCGACCGACGCGGCGAACGGATGCGGCCGGGCCGCGCTCGACGGCCGCATCGACGTCGTCGCCGGGCGGTCGCCGTGTTCACCCCAGAGCACGATCCCGCGGCCACGGGACCACAAGCCGTGCACGACCAGTGGCGACATGTTCCCCCTCTCCGCAGTCTGCTCCCTCCAGCATGCCCGGCCCCGGTCAGCGGCCGGTCAGCGAGGGTCCCGGCTGCTACGGTCCTCCCGGTGGAAACCGTCCTGGACACGATCGATCCGCGCGAGGCGCTGGCCATCATCGGCCCCTCGAAGGCCAAGCACCGGGGCGGCGGCACAGCCGGATCCGGTGCCGCCTGGCCGGAGCCGATGCTCCGCGCGCGGGCCGACGTCCTGGCGAGATCCAAGGTGGACGACGGCGGACTGCTGCCCGCGTGGCGGCGCTACAGTGGGAACTTCTACCGGAACGTCGGCGGCGCGCTGGGCGAGGCCGCGGCGTCCGGACGGTTGCTGATCCTGAGCGGTGGCTACGGGATCCTGCGCGCCGACGAGCCGATCTCCTGCTACGACCGGAAGCTGCGGCTCGGCGACTGGCCGCCGGGCGTGCTCGAAGACGCCGTGCTGGGGGAAGCGCGCCGGATCGGCGCGACGAAGGCGGTCACGTTCGTGTCCGCCAGCGCCGACTACGCGAAACTGGCCCGGCGGATCCCCTGGGATATCGAGGCCTTGCTGGTCACGATCGAGTTCCACGGGGGCGGCGCCCAGGTCGAGGTGCCACGCCGGCTGGCGCAGGCTTTCAGCGCGTGGTGGCGCCGTTCGCCGTCGGACTATCCGGCCGGGATGGTCGTGGAGGAACTGGGCTGACTCACGGCCACCGCGTTTCGGAAAGCACGCGGGCGGCCTTGAGGAAAGCCTTGCGGTCGGCGGCCGACAGCTGACCGAGCAACCGTTCCTCCTGCTCCTGGATCCGGGCTTGAGCGGACCGTCGCGACGCGCGGCCCGCCTCGGTGATCCCCAGCAGCCGGACCCGGCGGTCCTTCGGATCCGGCTCGCGGGTGATCAACCCGTCCGACTGGAGTGCGTCGAGGGTGCCGATGATCCGGGTCTTGTCCGCGCCGATCGCCTTGGCGAGCGCGGCCTGCGTGCGGACGGGCCCGTCGTCGAGCGCGCTCAGCACCACGTAGCCCCACATGGTCAACCCGTGCTCGGCCAGCACCGGCGTCTCGGCGTTCATCAGCCGTCGCATCAGCCCGCCGAGCATCGCCGCCAGATCCGGCCTCCCCTGCTCCGCCATGCGCAGACCATACCGACCGGAGTTCCGGAACCGGTTGACGAACTCGTACGCATGTGTAGATGATATGCATATGCCTATCGATGAACTCCGCATGCTCGACGCCGTCGTGACCCGGGCCAGCCTGGACCTCGTCACCAAGATCACCCCCGCGGATCTGACGAAACCGACCCCGTGCAGCGCCTGGACCCTGCACGGCCTCCTGGCGCACATGGCCACCCAGCACCACGGCTTCGCCGCCGCGGCCGAAGGCGAGAGCCACCTCGACCATTGGCGGCTGCTCCCGCTGGGCGACGACCCCGTCGGCACCTACCGCGCCTCGGTGAACCGCGTGCTGAACGCCTTCGTCCCCCACGACCTCGCCGACCGGAAGTTCGCGCTACCCGAGTTCTCCACCGAAATCACCTTCACCGCGGAGCAGGCCCTCGGCTTCCATTTCGTGGACTACCTGGTGCATTCGTGGGACGTGGCCAAAACCCTCGGCCTGCCGATCAGGTTCCAGCGAGAGGTCCTCGACGCCGGGCTGCGGTTCGCCAAGGCGATCCCGGACGGGAAGAGCCGGAACGCGCCAGGCGCGGCGTTCGCTCCGGCCGTGGACGCGACGGGACAGTCCGATTTGGACACGATCGTGGCTCTGCTCGGCCGTTCCCCGTCCTGGCCGGATCAGGTGGCCGCGGCGTGATGCGCGGCCTCGAGAATCCGGGTGGTGACGAGGCCGGGCTTCTCCAGCGACAACCCATGAGTCGCCTTGGGCACGACCTCGACCTCGATGTGCGGGCTCAGTGACCCGAGCCGGGACGCCACCGCGCGAGCGTCGTGGATGACACTGCGCTCGCCGACGACGATCCGGGCGGGTACGTCGATCGCCGCCAGCTCGTCACCGCTGAACAGGTGCAGCTCAGGAAGATGCTGCTTGTACTTGAGCGCGGCGAAGAGCAGAGGCCGCACGGTGTGCCGCACGTCCGGATCTCCCGACGCCACCAGCCGCAGGAGCCACTTGGGCAGGAACCAGCGGAAGATCTCGCGGAAACTCCACCAGATGAAGCTCCGGCCGATCACGCCGAACCCCGCGGCTTCGATGGCGACGACACCGGCGATCCGAACGGTGGACCGCGTCGCGAGATTCAACGCCAGCCAGCCACCCCTCGAAACACCGGCGAGATGGACCTTTTCGTGGCCTGTTCCCGCGAGCACGCCTTCGATGACCTCGGCGAGCCAGTCCGCGCAGTCTTGCGCGGACTCGAGCGGAGCGGTCTGGATCGATCGCCCGGGCTCGCCGAGGGAGTCGACCGCGTGGACCCGGTGCCGGACGGCGAGTTCGGCGATATGCGGATACCAGGACAGCGATGTGCCCATCCCGCCGGAAAGCAGCACGATCGGCGGGCCGTCCTCCGGCCCGCAGCTGCGAACTCGCGTCGGGCCGAATCTCGTGCCGATGCCCAGCTCTTCGGCGGGAACCGGCCACTTCCGCAGCACCTCGTCGTAGACGGCGAAGAAGCGCTCCTCGGCCTTCTTGTCGGTGAACTCCCCCAGCATCGGGCCTCCTCGGTTTTTATAGTGCACTTGCACCATAACAGTGGGTGGCCGTTTCGGCCACCCCTCACCGGCATGGCAGAGTGACCGCGTGCCGAAACGTGTGGACCACCAAGAGCGCAGGCGCGAGATCGCGGAGGCACTCTTCAGAATCGCCGCCGCCCAAGGACTGCAGGCGGTCACGCTGCGTGCGGTGGCCGCAGAGGCGGGCATCTCGATGAACCTGGTCCAGTACTACTTCCCGACCAAGGAAGAGATGCTGCGCTTCTCCTGGCAGCGGATCGTCGAGCTGACCATGGAGCACGCCGGGAAGACCATCGGCGAGGCGATGAAGTCGGAGGACGAGCGCACCATCGTGCGCGCCTATCTGACCTCCGTCCTGCCGGACGGCGAGCGCGCCCGCATGCTCTCCGCCGTCCAGATCGCGTATTTCGCCGTCGACGTCACACGCGGGAGCCAGGACCCCGATCAGGAACCGCTTCTGCCCCACCTGGTCCACGCGATCACCGAGCTGCTTCGCACAGCCCAGGAGAAAGGCGACGTTCCCGCCCGCCTCGACCCCCGTCTCGAGGCGGACTCCCTCGCGACGATGTCCGCCGGCCTCGTCACGGCGATCATGGTCGACGCCTACACGGCCGAGCGCGCGTCGGAGATCGTCGACTACCGGCTGGACGGGGTGTTCAGCGGCGCTCGATGAGCGCTTCGATGCCGTCCAGGATGCGACCGAGGCCGAACTCGATGTCCGCTTCCTCGATTCCCTCTTCGCCGTACGCCTCACCGGAGATCACGGCGGCGACGCGGGTGTAGCCCCGCGCTTCGAGACGCGGCCCCAGAAACGAACCGAGAGCCCGCACCTGATCGGGAGGGCTCGCGTTCACGTCCCGGAGCAGCGACGCGGTACTGCGAACCCATCCGTCGACCAGTACCGCGCAGCCCGTGACGTCCTGGGCGTTCAGCCCTGAATCCGCCATCCCCTCGAGGAAGTTCTCCAGCCACCCCAAGAGATTCGGCGTAGTGGGCGCGCTCCGCACCGGCAAGTCGATCAGCCACGGATGACGACGGCAGCGTTCCAGGAGCGCGCGGGCCCAGGCCGTGACCGCGGCGCGCCAATCGCCGGATACCGGCTCCGGCGGCGGCCCCCAGGCCGCTTCGGCCACGAGCACGAGCAGTTCCTCTTTGGAGCTCAGATACCGGTAAAGCGCGTTCGCGGTGACGCCGAGGCGTTTGGCGATCGAAGGCATGGACAGTGCCGCGTAGCCCTCAGCGTCGGCCTGCGCGATGGCCGCGTCGACGATCTGGTCGAGGCTGTATCCCGGTTTCGGCCCACGCCGGGGCGCCGGGGCGTGTCCCCAGGCCAGCGCCGTGCCCGGCGGCAGCAACTCGATCTCGACGTCGTCCATCGGGGCATTGTTGCACCCAAAACCGGTAAAGGCATACACTGTTCATGGCATACACAGTTACGTCACGAACCGGGGGATCGACCATGACCGAACCGACCAGGCGGAACGTGCTCCGCGGGGCGGCCGCTCTCGCCATCGGAGGAGCCGCCGCGAGCCTCGGGAGCGGCGCAACCGCTTCCGCCGCGCAAGCACCGGCGAAACCGCACCACCCGTTCCTCGAAGGCGCGTTCGCGCCGGTCACGGAGGAGGTGACCGCGTTCGGCCTTCCGGTCACCGGCCGGATCCCGGGCGATCTCTGCGGGCGGTACCTGCGCACCGGGCCGAACGTCCTCGGCCTCGAAGATCCACGCGCCCACCACTGGATGCTGGGTGAGGGCATGGTGCACGGTGTCCGGCTGCGCGACGGGAAGGCCGAGTGGTACCGCAACCGCTGGGTGCGGTCGTCCGGGGTCGCGGCGAAACTCGGCGAGCGGTACCCGTGGCCGGTGCCCGCCGAGGACTTCGCGCCGAACACGCATGTGATCAGCCATCACGGCCGCATCCTCACCCTGCAGGAATCGGGCGCCCCGCCCTACGAACTCGACGGCGAGCTGAACACGTTGGGGCCGTTCGATTTCAGCGGCTCGCTGGAGGGCTCCTACACCGCGCACACCAAATTCGACGCCCGCGCCGACGAACTGCACGCGATCACCTACCACCCGACCTGGGACCACGTGCGGCATCTGATGGTCGACCGGACCGGCCGCGTGGTGCGGACCACCCGCATCCCGGTCACCGACAGCCCGATGATGCACGACTTCGGCCTCACCGAGAACTACGTGGTCGTCTTCGACGTACCCGTCACCTTCGATCCGCAGCCGGGCAAGGTCGTGCCCTACAAGTGGAACACGGGTCACCCGGCCAGGGTCGGGGTGATGAAACGCGACGGCGGCCCGGTCCGCTGGTTCGGGGTGGATCCGGTGTTCTACTCGCATACGCTCAACGCCTACGAGCAGGGCTCCACGGTGGTGGTCGACCTGACCACGATGCCCGCGCCGTTCGAGGTGGCGGGTGAGCAGGGCTTCGGTGGTCCGTCGGCTTCGGGCCCGCCGGTGCTGGAACGCTGGACGATCGATCTCGCGCAGGGACGGGTGCGGCGCCGCGTCCTCGACGACCGGCCGCAGGAATTCCCGCGCGTCAACGAAAGCCTGGTGTCGCGACGGCACCGGTACGGCTACTCGGCCTCTCCCGGCGAACTGTTCGACGTCTACCTGGACAAGCCGTCCGGCTCCTTCGGCAACGCGCTGATCAAGCACGACCTGCGGAACGGGCGTTCGGAGGTGCACCGCTTCGGCCGGGGCGCCGACGCGAGCGAAGCGGTGTTCGTGCCGTCCTCCCGCGGCAAGGCCGAGGACGACGGCTACGCCCTCGCCTACGTCAACAACCCCGACCGCAACGCGTCGGACCTGGTGATCCTCGCGGCGCAGGACTTCACCGCGAGACCCTTGGCACGCATCCATCTGCCGAGGCCGGTACCGCTGGGCTTCCACGGAAGCTGGGTCGCCGACTGATCGAGAGGGCTGTCGCCGGAAGCCCCGGCGACAGCCCCTCGGTTCACACTCCGGTGAGCACCTCCTCCACCGCGGCGGCGGTGTCCGGATACCGCCCGAGCAGTGCCAAACCGGTGGGTGTGGTGCTCCCCCACTCGTCGCAGCCCAGCAGACCCGCCACCGCGTCACAAGCCGCCGGATGCGCCGCCAGCAACGCGAGGCCGCCGCCGTTGGCCTTCCTCGTCACCGCACTGGGTTCCGGCTGACTCTTCCAAGGCGGAACCCACTCGTCGAGCGCCGCGAGGCGACCGGGGAAGATCCGTCCGGCCTCACGCACGAGCAATGGCACCAGCTCGGCTCCGCGAGACCGCAGCGTGGTGATCAACGTCGGCAACCACGGCAACAGCAGCCTGTCCGGCAGCTCGGCGAAGGCGTTCGACACCGCCTCGACGACGAAGTCGGCCAGCCCCGGCGCCGGCTCCAACGCGTGCACGAACCCGCTCAGGTAGCGCGGATAAGCGGGCAGCACCATCGGGTTCGCCAGCAAGCCGGCGCACCGCTCGCGCAGCTCCGCACGGGAGAGGCGGCCGAGCTGCACCTGCGCCGCCCACAGCAACGCCACCTTCGACGGCTCCTGTGGATGCGATCCGACGATCGCCAGCTCCAGCTGCGTGCGGTCACACCCCAGCGACAAGGCGAGCGACTCCATGCTGAACAGGAACCCCAGCATGGCGGCGACCTGCTCGACGCCGGCTTCCTCGTCGGCGAAGGCCGCCGGGAGCAGGGTGCAGTAGTGCGCGTACCCCGTCCTGACGAAGTCCTCGATCCATCGAGGCAGCACCGGCTCGCTGGTCCGGTAGTGCGCCAGCAGCCTCCGCACCCGCCGCAGCACTTCCGGAGCCCCGTCGACGGTACGTTCGGTCGCCAGCACCTCCAGGGCACGTGTCCCCAGCTCTCCCGCGAGCCGGGCACTGCGCAGGTAGAGCGTCGCGTCCTCGACCGCTCCGAGTACCTTCGCGGCGGTGACCTGCGGGTGGTAGGCAGCGCGCCGAAGCCGCTGCTCCAGCACCTGCTCGACGCTGACCCCTTCGTAGCCCAGCTCGATGAGGGCCCGTTGGTGCGTGCCCAGCGCCAGATCCCACGACTCCTGGATCGGCCGCTCACCGAGCCGCCGCTCGCCCATGATCGGCCTCGCCGCGCCGTGCGGCATCAGGTAGCGCAGCATCCACAGCAGATCGGAACAGGGCTCCAGCTCCGGTCTCGACGCGATGTCGAGCAGCGCCCGTTGCACACCTCGTTGCTGCAGCTTGAGGTTCAGCGGCTCCAGCCTGTCGTGCACGTCTCGTGCCAAGGGCGGCAAGGCGTCGTATCCGACCTGGCCGATCCGGTCGCCGCCCATCATGATCTCGACGAGACGGCGTACGTCGCGCCTGCCGGGCACGACGTCCTTCTCGATGCAGGTGACCGCCGCGTCCTGGAAGTCGTACGGTGTCGGCTTGGCCCGATCACGCAGACCCGCCAGCAGGATCGAGGTCTCGAAGACCGCGATGGCGTCGGCCGTCGAGGCCAGATAGCCGTTCCGGCGCGCCGCCCGCACGATCTCGACCGACCAGCCGAGCAGCTCGGCTTCGTCCAGCCGGTCGAGCACCGGAGGCCGTTGCAGGAAGCCGGAAAGCTGGTCCGATGGATCCACTGCCACCGGATCCGATGCCGGCGCGGGCAGCTCCGCGGCCTTCTTCCGCTTCGGCCCGCCCACCTGCCCTTCCAGCTGGAACTGCTTCACCTTGGTGCGCTTGAGGTTCTTCGCCCACTCGGTCGCGGCGATCGACACCGATCCCCCGGCGAGCCCGAACTGCGCCTCGATCGAGGTGTGGCTCGACGGGATCAGCCCGTACTGCCAGGTGCTCTCACTGCGCGGGCTGATCACGAACCCGTCGGCGCCTTCGACACCGAACTCCGCGACCCGGCTGGCCGCGTGGAAGGCGCCGCAGATGTAGAGGCACTCCGCCGGATCCGCGCCCGACGCGGCGAGGTGCTCGCGCATACGGGTCCACATGTGGCGTTCGCGATCTTCGTCCACCTTCACGTGCCGGGCGTCCCCCGGTGCGAGACGGCGGAACAGGCTGCCGATCAGGAACATCACCTGGCGATAAGTGTCGTGGTCGCTGTCGCCGAGCGGCAGCTCGACGTACTGGTGCCACCACTCCGACCAGTGCCGCACCCGCCCGTGCCGCAGGAGGTGTTCCTCGAGTTCGGCGAACCGGGGCCGCAGATCACCGATCTCCACGCCGACCGCGTCACCGTGCAGCGCGGCCTCCTCCTCGGCGGGCGGAGCGTCCGGGTCAGTGGACGGTTCACGTTCGTTCCATTGGAAGACGTGGTCCGCCGACCGGTCCACGAGGACGAGCTCGACGCCAGGAGTGTCCAAGGCGTACGCGATCGCCTGGTACTCCGCCGAAGCCTCGGTGATCGGCGCGACGACGGACAACGGTGCCCACTCCGCGGGGAAGCCCTTCACCTCCGTCGCGAAAGCCTGCACCGCCACCGGGAGACGGCAGTTGCGCAGCTCGGTCAGCAACGGCGCCATGTCCTCGCACAGTTCGAGGTACACCACCTTCGGCTGCTTCTCCCGCAACCGCCGCGCCATCGCCACGGCCGAAGCCGGGGAATGGTGGCAGACCGGGAAGATCTCCAAGGGCTCGCGCACCGCGCGGTCGACGTCGTCGACCAGCCCGAGCAGGATGCCCTCCACTGCGCCGGGCCCGTCGGCGAAGGCGGCCGCGGCCTCCTGCAACTGGCCGCGCAACGCCTCGAAGGCGCCGCTCACGAGAGTGAGGCGATCGCGTCGCGGCCGCCGTCGAGGAACTCCGGCCAGTCCCCGCCCTCGTCCTTGCTGCGCGGCTCGACGACGCCGTGCAGGTACTTGTTGAGGATCGACAGATCCTCCGGCTCACGGCGGGCGAGCGAGCCGACCAGCGAGGACGCCAGCGTGCGGGCGGTCAGCTCGCGTTCCCCGAAGAAGTTGCTGTGCAGCACCGCGTCTTCGAGCACGCCGATCTGTTCGGCCGTGGACAACGCGGACTCCAGCTTCTCGTCGTCGCTGCCCGCCGACGCCGCCGCGGCGCGTAGGTCGCCGAAGCTGCGCAGGAGCACGTCGAGCAGTGTCGGCGGCACGTCCAGCTCGATCTGGTGGCGGCGCAGGAGTTCCTCGGTGCGGAAGCGGACGATCTCCGCCTCGCTCTTCTTGTTCGTCACCACCGGGATGCGGACGAAGTTGAAGCGGCGCTTGAGCGCGGACGACAGGTCGTTCACACCGCGGTCGCGGCTGTTCGCGGTGGCGATCACGGAGAAGCCGGGTTTGGCGAAGACGATCCCGTCGCTGTCCAGCTCCGGCACCGAGATGTACTTCTCCGACAGGATCGAGATCAGCGCGTCCTGCACGTCGCTGGTGGACCTGGTCAGCTCCTCGAACCGGCCGATCGAGCCCGCCTCCATCGCGGTCATGATCGGCGACGGGATCATCGACTCGCGGGACTGGCCCTTCGCGATGACCATCGAGACGTTCCACGAGTACTTGATGTGGTCTTCGGTGGTGCCTGCGGTCCCCTGCACGACGAGGGTGGAGTTTCGGGAGATCGCGGCGGCCAGCAGCTCGGCGAGCCAGCTCTTGCCGGTGCCCGGGTCGCCGATCAGCAGGAGCCCGCGGTCCGAGGCGAGTGTGACGATGGCGCGCTCGACGATGCTCCGGTCGCCGAACCATTTCTGCGCGATCTCACGGTCGAGGCCGTCGGCGCGCTCGGAGCCGAGGATGAACAGGCGCAGCATCTTCGGGGACAGGCGCCAGGCGAACGGCTTGGGGTTGTCGTCGACGGACTCCAGCCAGTCCAGCTCTTCGGCGTACTTGATCTCGGCGGGGGCGCGCAACAGGTCGGACATGTCTTGCCTTTCGGGGAGTTCAGGAGGTGAGGAAAGTCTTGAGTTCGTGGACGAGCTTGGTGATGTGACCGGAGATCACGGGAGTGCCGAGATCCTTGAAGCGCTCGCGGAACCAGGGATTGACGCTGCCCCGCCCGGCGCTGGTGACCGAACCGACCGGGATGAACTTCGCCCCGGACCGGTGGATCGCGGCCATGCTTTCGAAGAGCTGCTCGACGCGGGTCTCGTAGAAGTCGGAGATCCACACCACCACGGTGTTCGCGGGCTCGGCGATCTTCGGCTGGGTCAGCCCCATCGCGACCATGCCGTCGTTGCCGCCGCCCAGGTTGGTGCGCAGCAGTGTTTCGAACGGATCGTGGACCCAGGGCGTGAGGTCGAGCGCCTGCGTGTCGTAGGCGATCAGGTGAACGTCCACTTTGGGCAGCCCGGCGAAGATCGAGGCCAGGACGGCGCAGTTGACCATCGAGTCCACCATGGAACCGGACTGGTCGACCACCGCGATGAGGCGTTGTGGCGTGGTCTTCTTCGCGGTCTGCTTGTAGTAGAGGCGGTCGACGTAGAGCCGTTCCTCTTCCGGGCTCCAGTTGGTGAGGTTCTTCCAGATGGTGCGATCGAGGTCGAGGTTGCGGAACACGCGCTTCGGCGGGACCGAACGATCCACCTTGCCCGTCGAGGCCTTCTCGACCTGGGTCCGCAGGACCTCCGCGATCTCGTCGACGTAACGCCGGATGAGCGACTTGGCGTTGGCCAACGCCACTCCGGACAGATTGTCCTTGTCCCGCAACAACTGTTCGATGAGCGACATACTCGGGCTCAGCTTCGCCGCGAGCGCGGGATCGGCGAGGACCTCGCGCAGACGCATCCGTTTGACCAGATCCGCCTCGATGTCGCCGAGGTCCGGGCCGATCGCCGGGAGCAGGGTGCTCAGATCGGGTGTGCCGCCCCCGCCGGTGCCGCCGAGCCCGGTCGGGGCGCCACCCGGACGGCCGCCGCGCAGTTCGCCCGGACGGCAGCCCAGCGCGCGCTCGAGCCAGCCCGCGTCGGACTGCCAGCAGGACAGTCTGCTGGCGGTCACCGTGTGCGGCGGCTGCGCGAAGACGTTCAGCAGGACCTTCGACACGAGCGCCGCGCGCCGCACTTCCGCGGCCTTGTCCCGGCTGTCCTCGGCTTCGGGGACCATCAGCCCGTCGAACTCGGCGGCCAGCTCCGGATGACGCTGGACGACCGAGTCGACCGCGACGTTCGGATCCAGCAGCGCCGACGGCAGGCCGATGTCCTCGACCACGGCCACACTCGCCGACTCGAGCGCGGCCTGCTCCTCGGTGTCGAAGAGCCGGGCGAGCAGCCGCCAGTACAGGACCTGGCGGCGGTTGTCCTCGGGTTCGGTCATTTCCGCAACAGCCTTCCGGCGCGCTCGCGCAGTACGGCCGCGGCGTCGGTGGCCGCCTTCTCGGCTTTCACCCCGGCCTTGTCCGTGGTGCCGCCGGCCCAGGCTCCGGCGTGCACGGCCGTGGTCTTCTTCCGCACGGTGGTCTCGACGGCGAGCGGCTGGAGGCGGAATCCGCCGTCCCACCGGACGAGGCCGATGCACGCGCTGGAACTCGCGACCGCCTTCGGTGTCAGCGGGCCGGCCGCTGGGATGCGGTCCGTCTCGACGGGGAGCCGATTACCGGCGAAGGTGAACGTGACCTCGTCTTCGTCGCCCTCGATGTCGTAACCCTCGAGGAAGACGGGGACGGCGATCCGTACCGGATGGCGGTCCAGTGGCGCGACCATCGGCGTGACGGCCTTCGGCAGGACAACGCGTGCCGTCGAGAACGCGTCCGCGGGCTCGCCAAGACGGGCCTTTTCGTCCTGCCAGAGCAAGTCGCCCTCGGCGGTGACCGGCATACCGGCGAGGTCCATCGAGCGGCCCTCGCTGAGCGCCGTGAGCAGGGAGAGGTGCGGGCGCAGCAACTGCCAGATCCCGGCGCCGATGATCGTGTCCGGCTTGGGCACGGTCACATTCGCACGCACGAGACGGGGCGCCGTGCCGTCTTCGGGTTCGAACACGGCGTGGACCTGGGCCTGCGCGGCCGTCGGATGTTCGAGGAGGTCGACGCCGAGCGGCAGCAGGCGTCCGGTGACCGTGCTGATCGCCGACGTCTCCCAGGGAAGGGTCAGCAACATCCCACGCGACCACAGGTCGCCCCAACGCCTGGTGGGGACGCGCTCCAGCGCCGCACCAGGGCAGGAGGCAGCGAGCTCGGCCGCGAACCCGTCGAGCAGGACGGCAAGCCGACGCGAGCCCGGTTCGGCGAGGAGCGCGGAGATCACCTGCGTCGAGCCTGAGATGAGATCGTGGTCGATGCCCTGCCAGCCAGCTCGGGCCAGGTCCGAGAGCCAGGAACGGGCGGCGGCCAGCAGATTCGGCGAATCCGCCTCGGACGCTTGGCGAGCCGACTCCTCACCTTGCGGACGGCCAGTCGCTTCCACGAGGCGTGCGAGAACCGCGTCGTGCACGGAGCCGAACACCGCGATCCGCGCCGCCGCAAGGGAAACGAAGTGCTCCTCCCCCGCCGCCCCGGCCGCGGTCTTCTCGGCCGCCTCCGCGACCCGCGCCGCCAGCGGCGACCCCGCGACGGCATCGGCGAGCTCGGTCAGACCGGCGATCTTCTGGGGGCGAAGCAACCCGGCGACGAGTACCTCATCGAAGGCGTCGGCAACCGCCAGCGCCTCGTCGAGACCGGCGATGGGATCGGTGAGCAGATCGATACGCATCAGACCACCGCCCTGGTCGACGGGAACCACTGAAGCTCCGGCACGGGCGCCGTCGACGCTTCGAATTCGAGGTAGGCCAAGTGCCGCAGGAACTGGCTGAACACGGAAGCCGCGGCGGTGTTGTCACCCTGCGATGGCCGCGTGGCGCTCATGGTCTGCGAAATGGCCTGTGCTGTCGGCTCGGGAACTTCGACGCGCAAGTACCTCGCCACCCGCTCGGCACCGTATTGAAGGGTGGATTCGTTGAGCAAGGCGAGAATATGGTTGCAGAACATCCCCCGCGCCCCGCCACAGGGCCGGTTGTTGTTGGTACTGCAGGAGAATTCGTACGTACTCGCCGCGACCGACGAGACGTACACCCGCCCGATGTCCGATCCGCTGGACACCACGCCCTGCACCCGTCCGTCGGCCAATTCGACGAACGGGACCTTCGCGAGCTTGCGCGGGCGGGCGGGTGGCAACACCCGGGCCGTGCTTGCTCTTTCCCAGTCTGACAACGCATCTTCTCCTTGCGGGGTGCCTCGGTGGGGACTGGGACGAACCTAGCGGGAGGCACCGACAGTTTTGATCAGATGCGGAGTTTCGCGAGCTGAAGGGCCAGATCGGCGAGGCCGTCGGCATGGAAGTCGAAGTGATCCGTCTCGGTTGGCGGGTCGCCGACGGGCCTCGCGACGTAGGCGGTCCGGAGACCGGCGCTCTGCGCTCCCCTCAGGTCCCAGGAGTGGGCGGCGACCATCAGCAACCGCTCCGGCTTCGTCTCGGCCAAGTCGACAGCCAGCCGGTAGACCGCGGGATCCGGCTTGTAGGTCCGCGCCTCCTCCGCGGAGAGCGCTTGATGCCACCGGAGGCCGGCGTGGGCGTTGATCCGCAGCAGGCTCGTCCGGCCGGCGTTGGAGAGCCCGATCAGCGTGTGGTGTTCGGCGAGCTTGGCCAGCCCTTCGACGGTGTCGGGCCAGGGCGAGAGCTTCGGCACCACGTCCGTCTTAGTGGCGAGCTGAGCCGCTTCGCGGTCGAGAACGTCACTCGGCGCGTAGGGCCGTTCCCCCGCGACGATGCGCCGCTGCTCGGTCTCGACGTGGCCTTGCCACAGCTCGACCAGCTCGTCCGCGTCGGCATCCGGTGCGGCCTGCCGGACGGCCGCGCGGATCCCGGCCGGCTCGTCGACGAGCGTGCCGAGGATGTCGAACACCAACGCGTCGATCTCCACGGTGAACCTCCCGGTAAGGGTTAAAGTGTCGGTTAACCGCGAACGTACGAGAGGTCGGTAAGGGATGCAAGTGGCGTTGGACGATTACGTCTGGGCGGCGGGCGTCGCTACCGACCTGGTCAACACGGCGCCGGAGGTCTGGCACGGGGAAGACAAGCTGCCCGACCTGGCGTCTCTCGTCGCCTTCGCCGAGCTGCACTCGATCCCCGTGAACACCCGCCCCAGTGGCCTGCGCGCCGTTCGCCGACTGCGCGGCACAGTGCGCGATTTGATCGACCATCCAGCCCAGGCGCGCCTCGTCACCGGCGCCACCGCGCTCACCTCGTCGATCGGTGACGTCACCCTCGACACCTCCTCGAGCAGCTCTCGCTGGGCCGTCTCGCTCCGACCGGGCTCGACCGTCGCCGACGCGCTTTCACTGATCTGTGGCGTCGGCATACTCGGCGTCGTCCAGTCTCTCGGATCGGCACGGTTCCGCGCCTGTGGCGCACCTACTTGCCAAGGTGCCTTCATCGACACGACACGTCCCGGACGGCGGCGCTATTGCATGCCGGGACTCTGCGGAAACCGCGTCAACGTGGCGAACCATCGGGCACGTAAGGCCTCCGCGGCCGCGTCCGGACTTCACAACGCTTGAGCCCGCGCTGCGGTCGATGCGAACTTGGCGGCCACCTGCACCTCGTCCCGGCGGCCGTGGACGACCCGGCCCAGCAGCACCTCGTTGTGCCCAGTGCCGTAGGCGTCAGCGGTGTCCAGGAACGTGATGCCCAACTCCAGGGCCCGGTCGATGGTGGCCACACCGCCGTCCCAATCGGCTGCACCGTAACTCTCGCTCATCCCCATGCACCCCAGACCCATCGCGCTGACGGTGAGACCGGACGAGCCGCGCGTGGTTCGGGTGATCATGCGCGGATGCTCCTCCTGCCCGGCGGACCGGGCGGTACCCCGAAGGCTGACAACGCCTTCGACACTAGGACCTGGAGCGCGCTCCAGGTCAAGCCACATGATCCACAACGCAATGACATGCGTCAGTCGATGAGACTCCGCAGCCGTCAGGTGTCGACCGAACGCGCGTGGTGTGTGCCGGCGTGGAGGCTGCTCAGCAGTGCGAGGGCGTGGGCGCTGGGTGTGCCGGGTTCGGCGTGGTAGATGATCAGTTGTTGGCCGGGGGCGCTCCGGACGTCGAATGCCTGGTAGGTGAGGGTGAGAGGGCCGACGTCGGGGTGCACGAGGTGTTTGGGTTCGCGGGTCTTGCCGCGAACCTGGTGGGTTTCCCACAAGGCGCGGAAGTGCGCGCTGCCTTCGTTGAGTTCGGCCACCAGGTTCCGCAGAGCGGGCTCATGTGGGTCGAAGCCCGCGGCTATCCGCAGGTTCGCCACGGTGGCCTGTGCAGTCCAGTCCCAGTGCGCGTAGAACCGTCGTCCTGCGGGGTCGAGGAAGGTCATGCGGGCGAGGTTGTCCGCCGCGCGGAATGGTGAGAGCAGCGCGTCGGCAAGGGTGTTGGTGGCCAGGACGTCCAGGATGCGGTTGAGCACGAAGGCGGGGGTGTGCGGGTAGCCGTCCATGAGTTGCCGCAGTTCGAGGCTCACGGTCTGAGGTACCGGAGCGGGTGTGTCGTCCGGTGTGGCGCCGGCCAGCCGGTACAGGTGCTCGCGGGCGTCGGGGGCGAGATCCAGTGCGCGGCACAGGGCGTCGAGCACTTGCGGTGACGGGTGGGTCTCGCGGCCCTGTTCCAGGCGGGTGTAGTAGTCGGCGTTCACCCCGGCGAGCACGGCGACTTCCTCGCGGCGCAGTCCGGTCACCTTGCGCCGGCCGGAGTAGAGCACGCCCGCGTCTTCCGGAGATCGTTGTGCGCGGCGCGCTCGCAGGAACGCCCCCAGCTCACCACTGGCCATGGCGATCATGGTAAATCGCTGTGCGTCCGGCTGGGTGGGTGCGGCACACCCGGCCACCACACGTCCTGCCATCGCTTTTCGCCGTCGCCGACACTGGTCGGTATGACAAGCGATATCGACGTGGTCGGCATGTGGGTCACCGCGGACGGGCTCATCCGGCAGGAGCTGCGCGCCGACGGGCGCTACGACGAAGCGCGCGGCGAACGGCGTAGCGCCTACACCGGTCGCTACGCGGTGACCGGGAACCACCTCGACTACGTGGACGACACCGGCTTCACCGCGACAGGCGACATTCGCGACGGCGTGCTCTACCACGAGCATCTCGTCCTGTGTCGCGAGTCCGCCGCCGATCGCCGAGGGCAGGCACGGCGATGAGCGTGGGCGATGAGCTGGCGAGCAAGGTCGCGCTGGTCACCGGCGCCGCCCGTGGGGTCGGCGCGGCCACGGTCGCCTGGCTTCACGCCCGCGGCGCGCGAGTGCTGGCCACCGACCTCCGCCCCGAGGTGAACGGTCTCGCCACCCGGTTCAACGGCGTGTCCACCCTGGTCGGCGACGTATCCCGAGAGGACACCGCGGTGCGGTCGGTGGCCGCGGCGATCGACCGGTTCGGCAGCGTGGACATCCTGGTCGGCAACGCCGGTCGATCCGTGAACAAGCCGATCACCGAGACCACCGCGGCCGACTGGGACGAGCTGATGTCGATCAACGCCCGAGGGGCGTTTCTGCACGCCCGGGAAGCATTCCGGGTCATGCGCGAACACGGCGGGGGTGTGATCGTCACCGTCGGGTCGTTCGCCTGCACCGTCGGGTTGGTCGAGGCCGCCGCCTACAGCGCGTCCAAGGGAGCGTTGGCGCAGTTGACCAAGGTGCTCGCGCTGGAGGGCGGACCGCACGGCATCCGTGCCAACGTCGTCGCCCCCGGCGTGATCGAGACCGACATGCTCGACAACTTCCGGGCCGACAGCCGGGAGTATCTGCGCTCCTTCGGCGACGCCCACCCCCTGGGCCGCGTCGCGCAGCCCGAGGAGATCGCCGAGGTGATCGGTTTCCTCGCCTCGCCCCGCTCCGGCTTCATCACCGGCGCGGTCGTCGCCGCCGACGGCGGCTACACCGCCGCCTGACTCCCAGCAAACACAACGAGAGAAAGAGCGTGTCATGCGTGGACGCCTCGTCGGCAAAGTCGCGTTGATCACGGGCGCGACCGGCGGCATCGGACAAGCCACCGCGGAACTGTTCGCCCGCGAAGGCGCCAGCCTGGTCGTCACCGACGTCTCCCAGGACACCACGGACGAGCTCGCCGCGCGCCTGAAAGCCGAGGGCACCGATGTGCTGGCCGTCCGGTTGGATGTCTCCTCGCCGGAGAACTGGAGCGAGGCGATCGAGCTGACCCGGCGGCTTTTCGGCCGCCTTGACGTCTTGGTCAACATCGCCGGTGTCGTGGACTGGCCCGGCATCGAGGAGACCACAAAGGACGGCTGGGACCAGGTGGTCGCGGTCAACCAGACCGGCACCTGGCTCGGGATGAAGACCGCCATGCCCCTGCTGCTCGCCTCCGGCAGCGCTTCCATCATCAACACTTCCTCAGTGCTCGGCCTGGTCGGCAGTGGAGCCGCCGCCGCGTACCAGGCGACCAAGGGAGCAGTGCGGCTGCTGACCAAGACCGCCGCCGTCGAATACGCCACCCGCGGAGTCCGGGTCAACTCGGTGCACCCTGGCGTCATCGCCACCCCGATGATCCAAGATCTGCTCGACGAACAGGGCGACCAGCAACCCGATATCGTGCGCACCCCTATGCGCCGCGCAGGTAGCCCCGCCGAGGTCGCTCCTACGATGCTCTTCTTGGCAAGCGACGAATCCTCGTTCGTCACCGGAACAGAGCTCGTCGTCGACGGCGGACTCACCGCACACTGACGACCAGCCCGGGATTCACGCCGAGTTATCCGGCAGTGCCTTCGAGGTGTGTCTTGATCAGTTCCAGGCCGGGCTGGATGAGCGCGGGGTCTTCGACGGGGTGCGGGCCGGGCGGTTCGGTGTCCGGGATCAGCCGCTCGAACAGGCGGCAGAACAGGGTGGTTCCGTCGCCGAGGTCGAACGTGGTGAAGGTGGCGATCGCGTGCATCGGTGCCAGGGTGCCGTCGTCGTACACGTCCCGGCCGACCACCGTCCACAGTTTGCCGGGGACACGCGCAACCACGGTGTAGAGCTTCGGCTTCTCGTTCAGTTCCGGCTGGATGGTTTCGAGCAGCTCGTCGCCGAGTTCGGCGGGGACGTCCGCCGTGCCGCGGCGAACCTCGGTACCGAGGGCCATCGGCAGCCATTTCGGCAGGTTCGACCAGGTGGTCACCCAGTCGTACACCTCCTGTGCCGGGCGCTTGACGACGATGCGGTTTTCGACGAACCGGATGTTCAGGTTGTCCGGGATTTGGGGGACGTACAGTTCCTCTGACACAACTTCTCCTTTTCCGATCAGGCGCGGGAGGTTCCGGCGCCTGGGGCCTTTCTCGATTTCCGGTGACACGTCAGCCGGCCGGGAGGCCGCCGCGGTCACCGGGAGGGTGCGTGCTGTCCGGTCATGAGCGCGGCGAGGTCGTCCGGCTCCAGGAACGACGGCGGCGGTGGCGGGCCCCAGCTGAACAGGCCTTGCGCGCCTTCGAAGACCTCCGGGGTCCAGATCTCGTCCTCGGGGATGCAGTCCATGTCGGCGTAGTACTCACTGAAGTTCCCGGCCGGATCCTTGAGGTACCAGAAGAAGTTGGAGCCCGCGTGGTGGCGGCCGAGGCCCCAGACGTGCCGGTCGGGATTGCCTTCCAGCATCGCCTTCGCTCCTCGCCCGACGTCGTCGATGTCGTCGACCTGCCAGGACGTGTGGTGCAGGAAGTTCACCGGTGCCGCGAGCGCCAGCACGTTGTGGTGATCGACCGAGCAGCGCATGAAGGCGCCTTTGTCCCCGATGTAGTCACTGACCTTGAAACCGAGTCCTTCGGTGAAGAACCGCATGGTGGCTTCGAGATCGGTCGTACCCACCACGCAGTGGCCGAGTTTCTTGGGCCGGATCGGATCCTCTCGCAGCACCCCGGGCGCGCGGCCGTACCTTTCGATGCGGCCGGGCCCGTTGTAAGGGGTGGCAAGGACGGGCTGTTGCGCGATCCGCGGCGCGATCTCGACGCGGACGGTGAACCCGGAAACCGGTTCGATCGCGGTGACCGCGCTGCCGTCCGTGCCGCCGGCCACGCCGAGGCGGTTCAACCGCGACGCCAGCCGCGCGATGTCGTCGGCGTCGTCGACCCCCACTCCGAGTTCGAGCAACTGACGGTAGGGGGCGTGCCGGACCCGTAGCTGCTCGCCGCCTTCGCGGGTGGTGAAAGCTCCGCCGCCGAGGTGGGTGAGGCCGAAATCGGTGTAGTAGGCGATGGTGTCCGCGACGTTCGGGACACCCATCGTGACCCGGGTGAGGCGGTGCATGCCCATGTCAGTCCTCCTGCGCGGCAACGAAGGTCTGGCGCATCTCACCGATGCCTTCGATCCAGCTGACGAGTTGTTCACCGGGACGCAGGAACCGTTTCGGCGTGCGGCCCACGCCCACGCCCGCCGGGGTCCCGGTGAAGACGAGGTCGCCCGGATACAGGGTGATGGTCCGCGACAGCGCGGAAATCAGTTTGGCGACCGGGTAGATCAGCGCGCCGGTGCGGCCGTCCTGCACGGTCTCGCCGTCGACCGCGCAGCCGAGCGCCAGATCGTCGCGGTCCGCCAGCTCGTCCGGCGTGACCAGCCACGGCCCGACCGGCGCGAAGTTCGGGAACGACTTGCCGAGGCTGAACTGTGGGGCGGGACCGGCCAGCTGCGTGATGCGCTCGGAGAGATCCTGCCCGATCGTCACCCCGGCGACGTGGTCCCACGCGTCCGATTCCGCGACGCGGGTGGCGGTCCGGCCGATGACGACGACGAGTTCCACCTCCCAGTCCACGTCCCCACCGGCAGGCAGCACGACCTCCGCGTCAGGACCGGTCAGTGCGGACACGAACTTGGTGAACGTCGGCGGAAGCCCGTCCGGTGCCTCGAAACCGGACTCGGCGGCGTGGGCGTCGTAGTTCAGGCCGATCGCGACGATCTGCCGCGGGGCCGGTGAGGGCGAGCCCAGTTGCGCGCGGGTGAAGACGACGCCGGGCCCGGCGGGCGGCTGCTCCGCCCAGGCCCGGAACCCGTCCCAGTTCTCGTACACGGACACGAGATCGGGGCCGAACTTACCGCCCGACGCTGTCTCGACGTCGATTCCGGTGTCGTCAGCGGCCAGCAACACCGCGCGTCCGTCCACATTAGCCAGTTTCATGGTTCTTTCCTTTCATCGCTTCACCACCGGGTCGC
The DNA here is from genome assembly GCF_042723975.1 of Amycolatopsis sp. NPDC058340. Classification (NCBI taxonomy): domain Bacteria; kingdom Bacillati; phylum Actinomycetota; class Actinomycetes; order Pseudonocardiales; family Pseudonocardiaceae; genus Amycolatopsis; species Amycolatopsis sp. NPDC058340. Next base: position 72,536 of record NZ_JBHXIB010000006.1, read on the forward strand.
CGTGCGTGGCCTCGACCGCACGACGCGCACCGGCCAGGTCGGCACCGACCAGGCGGTGATCGCGCTTCACGATCCGGCCGTCGACAAGGACGGCGTCGACGTCCGCGCGCTGGGCGTGCAGGACGACGTGTCCGTGCGGGTTCAGCAGCGGCGTCATCGCCGGTGAGTCGTCGTTGCGGACGAGCCCGGCGCTCTGCTCGCTTTCCGTGGACACCGACACCGACCCGCCGGTCGCCGCGATGCCTGCGTAGGAGTCCGCTGAGAGCGTCGAGGCGTGCACGTACACCGTCCTGGCCTCGCCGTAGCCGTGTTCATGGATCAGCCGCACGGCGTCGTCGCCCGTCGTGCCTTCGAGATCGCCGGAGCGACGGTCGAAAAACTTGCGGAGCTCGGGGTGCCCGTCCAGTTCGCGAGCGCGCCCTGGATGTTGCCGTAGGCCAGCACGAACCTTCCCGGCACCGAGGCGAGCGCGTCGACCGCGGCGTCGGCATGGTCGATCGTCTGCAGGCCGTGCGACCAGTCCACGCAGGTGGTGACGCCGGCGTCGAGCGCCTCCAGCGCGCCGAGGAGGTTCCCGGCGTGGATGTCCTCCGGCCGGAACTTCTTGCCCCAGTTCAGGTAGTACCACACGAAGTACTGCGTGAGCGTCCAGTCGGCACCGTAACCGCGGGCGTCGATCTCGTCGGTGCCGCCGGGAACGACCAGATCGACGCCGATGGCCGCGATCCGGCCGTCGACCACGAGCACGTCGTGGCCCTCGAGGACGCTCCCGGCGCGGAAGACGGTCGGGCGGAGGTCGTTCGCGGACATCGGTGCTCCTCGTATCGCCGGCAGGCCGGACCGGGTAATTCGAAACTATGGCAATACTTTCGAAAGTTCAACCTGGATTCGTAAGCTGCTAGGGTGTGCGGCATGACCAAGAGCGGCGGAGCGACCCGCACCGACGGCATCCACCAGGCGTTACGCGCCGACATCCTCGCGGGCCGGCTGACGCCGGGAGGACGGCTCAAGTTCCCGGACCTGGCCGACCGCTACAAAGTGAGCGTCGGCGTCACCCGCGAGGCGCTGACGAGACTGGTCGCCGAAGGGCTTGTGGTGGCGAGGCCGCGTCAGGGCTACCTGGTCCGGCCGCTGTCCCATCAGGACCTGGCCGAGCTGACGCAGGCGCGGGCGGAGATCGAAGCACTGGTGCTGGGGCTCTCGATACGGGAAGGCGACACGCGCTGGGAGGCCGATGCCGTTGCCGCGCACCACCTTCTGGAACGCACGCCGTACCGCGACCCGGCGGATCCGGACCACCTGTCCGACGAGTGGTCGCAGGCACACGCTGCCTTCCACCACGCACTGCTGGCCGGCTGCCGCAACCAGCGGCTGCTCGACGCGGCGCGGTCGTTGCGGCAGGAGGCCGAGCTGTACCGGCAGTGGTCGGTGTCCTTGGGCAACGAACCCGGCCGCGATGTCGCCGCCGAGCATCGAGCGCTGCTCGACGCCGTTCTCGCGCATGAGGCCGACCGCGCGCAGGAACTGTTGCGCGACCACATCGCGCACACCGCCCGGCTGTTGATCAGCTGCGCGTCCGATCACCCCAACCAGGCCGAGTGAGCAGCCGAATGCGGTACTAGCGCCAGCGCATCATGTAGGTGGGTCCGCTGTCGTCGTGGCGCGCATCGCGTTCGTCGAAACGCCATTGCGCGAACATCTTTCGTGAAGTGGCGGGCGGCGTGGCACGGCGAGCGTCCAGCAACGCTTCGAGCTCGATGAGGCGCGCGGGCCTATGGTCCCCCGCGTCCCACGCTTTCACGTAGAGACGCCAGGCTTCCTGTTCGAGGGCGAGACTCTCGTCGCCGATCGGCCAGACGGAGAACTCATCACCGTCCTCGAACAAGGTATTCAGCCTGACGAAGTAGTGGGGAACGCCGGAGATGTCGGCGACACCGGTTTGCGGGCCGTCGTAGCGCTCGTTTTCCACGTGGACGTGTTCGAAGCCGATGGAGATCAGCTGCTCCCGCGTGGTGTAGCCGCGGTCCTCCAACGGAACGATCGGAACGGGGTACTCGGTGTACCAGCCACCGACACGGAAACCGAGCTTGCGGCACACCGGCTCGCCCTCGGCGGATGCTCGGATCGCCACGGTGTCGTATCCGGCGGCGCGAGCACCGTCCACGGCGGCCAAGGTCATGGCGCCGCCGAATCCCCGGCGCCGGAAGGCGGGCGGAGTGGAGATGTTGTAGATGCCGGCGACCTCGGCGTGCGGGAAAATCTCGCCCGCGCTCACCGGCTCGCCATGGTGGTAACCGATCAGATAGTGCGCCGGGCAGTCCTCGGCGAGGGCGTACGAAGCCACACGATCGTAGAACTCCACAACGGCGACGGCTGGTGAATTCCAGTCGGCGGCCAGGATTCGGGCGTAATCCGCGAGTTCCTCCGGGGTGCGGACGCGGCGGATTTCCAGCTCCGGGTGCGGGCCCGCGCCCGAGATGTCCGCGGTGCGGGCACACATCGCGGCTTCCCTCTTCCCTGCCGTCAGTTTGACGGAGCCGAACGGCATGTCCACGGAATTCGGACCGGCCCACCACGAGAAGACGCGGCCGGTCAAACGCAGCTTGAACGCCGTGAGGGAAAGGCGGTTCTTCATCTCGTCCGGCGCGAAACGAGCGTTCGCGACGATGTTGAAGATGCCGGCACCGGTACCGACATCGCCTTCGATACCGCTGTCGGCGATCACCAGATCGTCGGTTTCCGTAACGGACATCCCGTCGGTACGGCGATGCAGATGACAGGCATGTTCGGCGAAGTTCGCCTCAATGCGCTCCGTAAGCCCGGCATACATGGGCTCACCGTACGGTCGTGGCCGCCCCCTGACCAGCGGATTCTTCCGCTTGCCGGAAGGCGATCGCGGTGCCGAGCGCGGCCGCGGCCGGCACGAAGACATCTCCGGACGACGCCCGCACCAGTGGAACCTTGTTGTTCCGCACCAGCTTCTCCACCGCGGCCAGATCGCGGACGGCAACGGTGCACGAGACCAGGGCGGGAAGCGCCGGAGCCTGCTCGCCGGGAAACAGCATGGCGAGAGCGGAGGCGGGCACCAGGGTCAGTGTCGCCCCATCGAGGTCGAAGATTCGGGCGGCCCCTTGTGCTCGGGGTGCCCGCCCGAGGTAACGCTCGTATCGTGCCTGGACGGCATCCAGTTCGGCGTCGGCGGCGCAGAGAACGGCGTCGACGAGGCCGATCGCGCCGTTGGGGTGGTCGACCAGCCGGGTGGCCTGGATCCGCGGGTCCAGGTCCGCGACGACGCCGATCCTGCCTTCCGCCGCCGAACCCGGCCGCGCACCGTCGATCTCCAGATAGCGGACGGTCTCGACCTCGCCACCCGCCGGACGCCGCACCGTGTTCACTCCCCCATGCCCGGCACCCGCGGCGGTCAACCGGGTGGCGGTGGCGTCGATGTCGGACGAGGAGAACATCAGGATGTGCAGGCCCTCGAACCGTTCCAGGCATTCCGCCAGGTTGGCGCGGGTGGCGTTGATCCGCTCCACCAGCGCCGGCAGCACGTCGGGCGGGGCTTGCAGCGGGACGAGCTGGGCATCGGCCGGGACGCGGCCGTCCGCGGTGACGACGGTGGCCAGTTCGAGGAAGTCGCCCGGGAAGTCGGCGTGGGTGTTGGCGGCACCGAACGGCTCGGGCGCGCCCCCTTCCCGCGGCGGCATCGCGGGATAGCCGGGCGCGGGCGTGACGAAACCCAGACACCGATAGAGGTCGAGCGCCGCGGGCATGTCGCGGACGACGTGGCCGACGTGGTGCAGGCGGGTGATCTCGGTGGCCATGGCGGCCACTGTAGAAGTAGCTCGACCAAGTGGTCAATCTATCTTGCTCGGGCGTACTGTCCCGTCAATGAGCGCGGATCACATCGACGGCCGACGCGCCCGCTATCAGCACCGACGCCCCGAACTGCTGGAGGCCGTGACCGACCACGTCCTGTCGCACGGGCTGGCAGGCCTGGCGATGCGGCCGCTGGCCGTGGCCGTCGGGGTCAGCCACGGGACGCTGCTGCACCACTTCGGCTCGAAGGAGAACCTGGTCACCGAGGTCGTCGACCTCTTGCGTCAACGGCTGAAGGACGCGGCGAGCCTGGCCGGCTCGCCTGCCGGCCTGGCGAGCCTCGTCTCCTGGTGGCGGGACTCGACGAAAGCGGACCGCCTGCCCGTCTACCGGCTGCTGTTCGAGGTCTTCGCTCAGGCCGCGCGGGACCCCGGCCGCTACGAGCGCTTCCTGCAGGAGGTCGTGCGGGACTCGTTGACGCTAATGGAAGGCCTGGTCGTCGCGGACGGGTGTGCACGTGAGCAAGCGCCTCTGCTGGCGACGATGATCGTGGCCCAGGCACGCGGCCTGCAGCTCGACCTGCTCGCCACCGGCGACCGGGAACGCGTCGACCGCACCTTCGCGTTGTTCGTCGACCTGATCGACCACCTCATGCGAAGCCTGCCCAACGAACGCTGACGGGAACCGCATCCGAGCTCGCTCGTCGGGCGCGAGTCATCGACGTTGTCGTCAAGGCATGGTCATCTACGACAACGTCAGGAGGATGCCGTCTTCCGATTCGTCACCACCTGGGCCGTGGTCGCGGATGATGCGGACGATGTCGTCGAAGAGTGTCGGCCCTTCCCGCCGTCGTGCGTCATCGATCCTTGCCTCGATGTCCGGTCGGTTCGACGGGTGGCAGGTGAGAACAAGGTCTTCGAGGTGCCGGATCGTCTCGGCGTAGCCAAGTGCGGAACGGGACGTCGCGGAGTTGAGCCACTGTAGAACCCATCCGCCTTCTGGTGTGCCGAAGCCACCTCGGAGCACGTCGTTGAAGGCGTCCAGATTCCCTCGCCAGGCGTGGTTGGTCAGCAGTCGTGAAAACTCCTGGGTGAAGCCGTCGAAGTCCGAGAAGCGGGCTCCGTCGATCGTGAGCACAGGAAGTTCGTCACCGCGGCCGGTCATGAGCCGAGCATCGCATGACGATGTCGTCTCCGACGAGCACGCGCCGCCAGTCCAGCGGCTCGGGGACGGCGGCGACGAACCGCACTGCTCCCGAGGCGAGTACCACCACAGCAGTCGCCGAACATCCGCTCATCGGCATGAGCACGCACCTGTCGGGGCGCGCTCATGCCGATGAGCGGGCGTGACCTTCGTGCTCGAATCTGCGTGCCGCGTTCACTCTGAGTCAGTCAGGAAGCCGCATCTGGGACAAGTTCGGCGGCGCAGGTTGAGTCGCCCCTTTCTTGCCAGCTCAACCCACGACGTGCGTACGATCGATGTGCGTCTGGCGGTTGGGAGGTGTGCATGAGTCCGTGGCTGCAGGTGTGTGCGACATTTCTGGTGGGGGTGTTAACAGCGACTGGCGCACTTCTGGGTGTGCGAATGAACGGAAGGGTGGGAGATCGAGCCACCGAGCAGCGCGAGGAACAGGGTCGCCGTGAGGAGTGGTCTAAGCGATTCTACGAAATCTTGGCGTATGCGGTTGACGAGTCGCCGCGGAAGCGCGTTGCGGGTCTCCATCTCATGTCGGCGCTGGCGGAATCGGACCTTGCTGGTCCGGACGAGTTGAAGCTAATGGATGTGTTCGCAGACCGGGTGTTGAAGCCATTGCTCAGGGAGATTGAGCTTGAAGGGCACACCGAGGTGCACGTGGACGACGGGGGTGCCCAGCGTGAGTGAGTCGCTACGTCCCACGGCGGAACAGATCGCCGCGGCCCGCCTTCGAGTTGTTCTGGATCGAAGGATCGGACGGCCAACGTTGCCCATAGTCGCGGAGTTGGCCCGGATGTCTGCCGATGACGAGGAGGAAGGAGCAGGTGCAGCTCCCGCTTCGTCCGCAGGATTTGACGTGGAGTCCATCAGGGCGCTGGCCACCGAGGAAAATACGGAACCACAGACATCGGATGGTCGACCGCGTGGTCACGCGACGCGACGTACGCAGAGCGTCACCGACACCCGTGTTCCCGCGGACCGTCAACCAGAACAGGCGTCGCTATTGACTTCGTCGGCCGCAAAACTGACCGTGCGAGAACGTAAGGTTGTCGAGGTGATCCGAAGCTCGGTGGAACGTCTCGGGTATCCACCGAGTATACGTGAGATTGGGGAGGCAGTCGGGCTCACGTCGACGTCCTCGGTGGCATATGTGTTGCGCTCACTGGAGCAGAAGGGTCTCCTTCGCCGTGATCCGAACTTGACCCGCGCGATAGGCACACTTCGTTCAAGGTTTGATCTTGAGATGCCGACCGCGGCCAGCACCGAGCCTGGCTCCACATCTTCGTCTGAGAGGCACACCGACGCGGTGGGTCCGGTCAAACCAGCTCCGGTTAGTGGCAATAAGCCGAGGCTGGGGTTTGTGGTGGACGTCGCCGGTTTCGGGCGACGCGGCGTCGAAGAGCAGAAGAACCTGTACCACCGGATTGACACCCTGGCAGACCAGGTGATCGCCGACCTGGGCTTTTCCGACGCGGACGTGAATAGCGTCGACGCTGGCGATTCGAAAGTGGTGTTCCTGCCGGAAGGAGTGACGTCGTCACGCGTGGTGCCAAGACTGATTTCGGCACTGACCGAACGCCTTGCCCAGGACAACCGCCGATACCACGACCGCATGCGGCTGCGGATTGCCATCGGCAGCGGCGCCATCGGCACCGACCCACCCGGCTACACGGGTGAACTGGTCACAGATCTCCACCGCATGGTGGATAGCACTGTCCTTCGCGCCGCGATCATGGACAACGAGGATGTGGTCCTTGCACTCATACTCGCCGATACCATTCGCGACGAGGTCATCCGCCCCGGTTACCTCGATCTGACAGATTTCACTCACGTCGAGGTAACGACGAAGGAGTTCACAGCGTCCGGGTGGCTTCGACTCTTCTACGGAAATTAGAGCCTACTACGTGAGTCTTGTCGCCAATGTCTTTCATGACGCGAGGAGCTCGGAAGGTCCGCTCATGCCACTGAGCGGCTACGAAAGTGCAGTCAGTGACCAGGGTCCGTGGCCACGGACGGTGGCGTCGGAGTTCGTGTTGGGAAGATGCGCGCGACACCTTCGCGAACAGCTGTCCAGTCCGTCGCGGGTACGTGCCGCAGCGTGGCGGCCAGGGATCGTGAACGCTGCTGGTGTTCGTGGCGGAACTGTTCGAGGTCGAGTTGGGTGCCTGTATCCAGCCCGTGGGCCTCGATCTCGGTGATGCGCTGGTTCATCGCGTCGATCAGTTCTCGGTCGAAGTCCTCCACGGCGCGCAGGAACTGCTCGGTGGGGACGCTTGCCTGTCCTTGCCTTGGCACAGTGCAGTCAAGTCCGTGTTCGGTGGTGTGCCGCCAGTCGACGGTGATCGTGTCCTGGCCGACGATCGACCGCCACCACATGATGAGTGGTGAGGCGGCGAGGTAGCTGGTGTGCATGACGTGGCTGCTGTACCAGTCGAGAGCTGTCTCCGAGTCCTCGACACCTGCCCCGCACCAGGCATCCTGATCGCGGGTCATTCGGTCGACGAGGTCGGCGGGCACCGGTTCCAGCAAGGACGGCAGCACTTCCTGAATGTCTTCCCACAGCCGGGCGACGTAGTAGTCGACTGAAGCCGACTGTCCCACAACGGTATTCGATGGGTGGTGGAACAGCTTGTGTCCGGCCACTTCGATCCAGTACCAGCCGTCGGTCAAAGCGAACCAGTGCAGACGGCGATCACCCCATGGCTCGACCTCGGCCAGCGGCCTCAGCCGGAAGTGGAAACTGATCACCGGGACAGTGTGCTCACCGCCTTGAACTGCTGTCGAGCCATTTGCCGCGCGGCTGGACGTGGCAGACTCGACGCCCATGGATCACGCACGTCCGCGCCATCCTGACTGGTGCCTGATGCGGCCCTACCGAGGAGCGTGACCACGACTGCGAAAGAGGCTCATGGCTGACCACATAAGCGGACAACTGGAGTTCCTGGTGCTCGGCCACTCACCCGAAGGCGCCACTGGCTGGCCGCACCCGGTGACGATCAGCGTCTACCCGCGTGGCAAGACGACACTGCTCAACTTCTCGATGGGGCCGCACATCGTCAACGTCGGCGGGCAGCGCGCCGTCACGCAGGTGATCCTCGACGGCAAGTTGGACGAGACGTACGCCGAGGAGTTCGACGCCTGCAAGGCCCGGTGGCTGGTGCCACACCTGGCACGGCTCGCGGCGGGCGAGAAGGTCACCGACCGTGCCCTCATCAAGGCGTATGAGTCGAAGTTCGGTCACAGGCCGAGGACTGAAAGGTCCGCCGACTACACCATCTGAGCAGTGGCTGCTCTGGGGCGCCGTCATCGGCTCTGTTGCATGAACCGTCGGCGCCGGGTTTCGATCCGGCGGCCGGCGACGACCGGTGACACCGGTTTGCGCATGGCACAATATATCGATTCACGATATATTGGGTCCATGGCAGGTCGAACGATGACGGAGCAGGCGTTCTTCGTCCTCACCGCGCTGGTGGACACGACGCGTCACGGGTACGGGATCGTGGGCGAGGTGAGCGATCTTTCGGACGGCCGTGTGCGGCTGAAGGTCGGAACGCTGTACGGCGTGCTGGACCGGCTGGTCGCGGACGGCCTGGTCGAGCCGGACCGGGAAGAGGTCGCCAACGGGCGGCTCCGCCGGTACTACCGGCTGACTGAGGACGGGCGCACAGCCCTCGCGGCCGAGGTCCAGCGGCAGGCTGCCAACGCCCGTGCCGCCTCGGAACGGCTGCGCGCGTGGCGGCCCGCGGACACCGGGGGCCTGGCATGAACCGCCTGGAGGACCGGTACCGGCGGGTTCTGCGACTGCTTCCCGCCTCCTACCGGCAGGCGTGGGAAGAGGACATGGTCGCCACATTCCTGCAGAGCGAGCAACCTGAGGACACCGAAGACGCGGAGTTCGCCGCCGACTACGGTCGGCCGAGCCTGCCGGAAGTCGCCAGTGTCGTGGCGCTGGCGGTGCGACTGCGGCTCGGGGGTGACGGTTCGCCGCCCCGTTACCTCGCCTGGGGCGAGACGGTGCGGCGGCTCGCGCTGGTGGGGCTGCTCGTGCAAGCGGTGGCGGCTCTCGCCGGTCTGGGGGCGTGGCTGTGGTCTCCCTGGGTGACGAACGTGGTGGCCGTCGATCGGGCCGCCGACGTGCAGGCCCTGTTCGGGTTGGTGTGGGTGGCGGCCTATCTGTCCCTGGTGACCGGGCGATGGCGCTCGGCGCGCTCGCTCGCGGCACTGGCCCTGGCCCAATCCGTGGTCTTCTTCACCGTGGATTTCGCGACCGTCGAGGGGGTGTACGGCCTCTCTCGGGTCACCGGGCTCCTCGTGGACGCGGTGCCGGTGCTGGCGCTGGCCGCGTTCCACCGGCTGGCTTCACCGGTGAAAGCACGGCCGTGGCTCATCGCGCTGCCGGTCGGTGTCTCCCTCCTGACGGTCCCGCTCTTGCTTACCTATTTCAGTGCTCCGGGCTTGGTGGACTGGCCAGGCGTGGTCTGCACCGCTGTCTTCGTCGCCGCCGTCATGTACTTGAGCGTGCCCGGGATGAGCTGGCGAAGCGCGACGGTGTCCTGGTCGACGACACTGGCACTGTTCGCGCTCACCGCACTGGGACAGCGTGTCGTGACGCTGCTGGACTACCTCCAGTTCGCCGCGCGCACCGCGGACCTGGACGTCATGATCGCGATCGCCGCCGTGCAGGCCGCGGCGGTACTGGTGATAGCGACGCCGCTCACGATGCTTGCTGTCAAAGCGATGCGCACTCTGCCGGCGGTCGGCGCCCCGGGCCGGTGAGAGCACCGGCCCCCATCAGCCACCCGTCCGCGGTCAGGCTCAAAGCGAAATGTTGCTCGCCGGCAATCGCGTCGGAACCCGCCGCTCTCGTCCGCGCGATGCCGTCCTTACTGGGGTGCGGGGATTCCTTGGCCGATCCCGCCGTCGACGGTCAGTCTGGCTCCGGTGGTGAAGGTCGCGTCGAAGGCGAGGAACAGCACGGCCGCGGCGACTTCCTCGACGCTGCCGTGCCGCTGCATCGGGGTTGCCATGTCTCCCATTTTCATGAAGGCGTCCCGGCTCTCGTCGGTCAGCCCGGTGATACCCATTGTCGGGGTGTCGATGAAGCCGGGGCTGACCACGTTCACCCGGATGTTCCTGGGCAGCAGCGCGTGGGCGATTCCTTTGGCGAACGCCCGGACCGCGGCTTTCGCTCCGGAGTAGACGGTCAGGGCGTCTGTTCCGCCTTCGTCGGCGATGGAGGCGGTGAAGACGATCGAGCCGCCATCGCGGATGAGAGGAGCCAGCCGCTGGGTGGTGAAGAACGCGCCCTTGGTGTTGGTGTCGAAGCTTTGGTCGTAGGACGTTTCGGTTACCTGGTCGAAGGGTTCGAGCCTGGCGAGTCCGATGTTGACGAATACGAAGTCGATCCGGCCGAGCTTTTCTTCGACGAGGTCGCCGAGCGCGTGGATGTCGGCCATGCTGGTGGCGTCGGATCGGACCACGTGTGCGGCGGGGGGCGCGAGTCGGGTCCGCGCCGTTTCGATGTTCTTCTCGTTGCGGCCCGTCAGCACGACTTCCGCGCCACCGTCGAGTAGCGCCTTCACGACGGCGAGTCCCATGCCGTGCGTTCCGCCCGCGACGACGGCCTTCTTGCCCGAATACTCGTTCATCGTTTACTCCGTGGGTTTCTGATCAGGTCGACCATTCCGGCGAGGTCCCGGTCGTGTGCGGGCTGGCCGATGAGGTCCCGCAGAGGGATGAGCAGGTGGGAGAGCAGGGCTTTGTCGACGTTCTGGGCGTTGCTGGTCGTGACGATGTTGGCGATGGCCACCGCCTGCATGTCCGGCGGGGAAGCGGATTCCTCGCCCGCCTGTGTGCTGGTGTCGTTTTGTTCGGCGAGCAGGGGGAACGCGACGGTCGTCGCGGTCAGCCAGGGGGCCAGCAGGGACGAGGCGAATTCCGTGAGATCGGCCTTCTCCGTGCGGACGAGGGCGAGTGCGTGGCTCGCTCCGGCGAACTGGCCGTACATCGCGCTGAGCAGGGCCAGGTCGTAGAGCGACGCCAACCCCGCGGCGGCGCCGACATACTTGGCGATGCCCAGCCGGTTCAACGCCTGCTCGTACTGGTCGAAGACGCGCCGTGAGCCGCTGTAAAGGACGAAGGCTTCCGGTCGGCCGATCATCGGAGGCACGGCCATGATGCCGCCGTCGAGGTAGTCGGCGCCGCGCTGGGCCGCCCAGGTAGCGGTCTCGCGGGCCTGGTCCGGAGTGCCGTTGGTGAGGTTCACCAGTGCTCGACCGGTCAAGGCGTCGCCGACCGGATCGAGGATCTCGTGCAGAACCGGGTAGTCCAGCAGACAGACGACCACCAGAGGACTGGCCGTGACCGCCTCGGTGATCGTGGCCGCCCGCGTCGCGCCGTCCGCGACGAGGCTGTCGGCTTTGCCCGCCGAGCGGTTCCAGACGGTGGTGGGGTGGCCGGCGGCCAGGAACGCGGCGGCCAGCGCCTTGCCCATCGCGCCGAGGCCGATGACCGTCACCGGGACGGGTGGTTCGTGCTCGATCATTTACAACTCCATTCGGTCTGTGACCACCACTCTGGGAGGGGGCACCCCAGGCCGGGTCTAGGTCCGGTCTAGGTCGGGTGCGCCTCGCCCCGGCCGCCGGCCCGCCGGTTACCGTGGTGGCGTGCGTTTCGGAGTGCTCGGTCCGCTGGCCGTGTGGGCGGCGGACGGGACCCGGGTCGACGTCCGGGAGTCGAAGGTCCGTGCCCTGCTGGCGGCCCTGCTGGTCTACGAGGGACGGCCGGTGTCGGCTGATCGGCTCATCGAGGACCTGTGGGGCGATCGGCTTCCGCTGAACCCCCGAAAGACCTTGCAGACGAGGGTCTGGCAGCTTCGGCGGGCGTTGGAAGACGCCGAGCCGGGAGGGCGGGACCTGGTGGTGTCCCAGCCGCCTGGATACCTGCTGCGGGTCGATCCGGCCAGGGTCGACATGGGCCGGTTCCGGGACCTGACCGCGCAGGCGCGAATCAGCGGCGACGCCCGCACACGGGCGGAGCTGTTGTCGGATGCCCTGCGGCAATGGCGGGGGCCGGCGTTCGCGGACTTCCAGGACGCGGAGTTCGCCGGGCATCTCGCCCGGCGTCTTGAGGAGGAGCGGCTGGTCGTCCTGGAGGAGCAGGCCGAGGCGAGGCTGGAGTCGGATGGCCGGCTCGCCGCCGCACTCGCCGGCGAGCTCGGCGAACTGATGGCTCGATACCCTCTGAGAGAACGTCTGTGCGCGGTCCACATGCGTGCGCTCTACCTCGCCGGGCGCCAAGCCGAGGCACTGGCCGCCTACAGCGGGCTCCGCCGTCGGTTGGCCGAGGACCTGGGCCTGGACCCCGGGCCCGAGCTGACCGCCCTTCACCAGTCGATCCTGGAGCAGGCCACCCACCTCAGCCTCACTTCCCGTGCCGCGCCGCGCACCACCCTGCCCATCCCGCTGAGTGCTCTGATCGGCAGAGCGGACGTCGTCGGCGCGGTGCGCTCGGCGCTGGACACGGCCCGGTTGGTGACGCTGACCGGCCCCGGCGGTGTCGGCAAGACGCGGCTGGCCGTGGAGACGGCGGGCGGTCTGGTCGATGCCTTCCCCGACGGCGTCTGGCTGGTCGAACTGACCATGCTGGACCGCCAAGATGATCCGCGGACGTCAGCGGAACTGACCGACCTGGTCGCCGCGGTCCTCGGCCTCCGCGACGACGCCACAACCGCCTCGTTCCCCTCCTCTGGTCCCGTTTCCTCGCTCGAGCGGCTCACCGGTGCCTTGCGGACGAAGCAACTCCTGCTGGTCCTGGACAACTGCGAGCATGTGACCGAGCCGGCCGCCGAACTCGCCGAACAGCTGCTGTCGACAGCGCCGGGGCTGCGAATCCTGGCGACCAGCCGTCAGCCGCTCGCGGTCGACGGGGAACAGGTGTGGCCCGTGTCGCCGCTGGAGCCACCGGCGCCCGGGGCCTCGATCGAAGCCGTGCGCAAGTCCAGCGCGGTCAGGCTGTTCCTGGCACGAGCGAGCGCCGCCGTACCCGGGTTCGAGCTGACCGCGGACAACGCGGACGCCGTCGCCACGATCTGCCGGCGGCTCGACGGGATTCCTCTCGCCTTGGAACTGGCCGCCACCCGGCTCCGGGCCTTGGGCGCGCGGGAGCTGGCCGCACGAGTGGACGACCGGTTCCGGTTGCTGGCAGGCGAGAAACGAGGAGCTCCTGCTCGTCAGCGGACATTGCGGGCGATGATCGACTGGAGCTGGGAACTGCTCACCGAGGCCGAACGTCTGGTGCTGCGCCGGCTTTCCGTCCATGCCGGAGGCTGCACCATCGAGGCGGCCGAAACGACCTGTGCCGGCGAGGGAGTGCGGGCGAGGGAGGTCCTCGATCTGCTTGCCCGGCTGGTGGACCGTTCGCTGGTCGTCATGACCGAGACCGCGGACGGGCCTCGGTACCGGCTACTCGAATCCGTCGCGGCCTACAGCCACGAACGGCTCGACGAGGCGGACGAGTCCGAACGGATCCGGCAGTTGCACCGCCGGTACTACACCGAACTCGCCGAACGCGCCGAGCCACACCTGCGAAGCAGACAGCAACAATACTGGTTGCGGCGCCTCGACATCGAGACCGCCAATCTCCACCGGGCGCTGGACGACGCGATCCAGCACGACGAAGCGGAAGTGGCTCTCCGGCTGGTCAACGCGCTGGGCTGGTACTGGTTCCTGCGCGGCAGGCTCGGCGAAGCACGCCGATTGCTGAACCTCGTCTTGCCCCTCCACGGGCAAGCACCTGCCGCGACGCGGGCCGTGGCTGCCGTATGGCAAGCAGGCATCACACTGCTGATCCGCGATGCCACCGATCCGGACGCGGTCGTGCCGAGCGGCGTACTGGACACGGTGAACGACACCGTCGCCGACCCTGCCGTGCGAGCGTGGGCCGAGTGGTTCCTCAGCTTCGCGCAGAGCGGTTTCGACACCCCGGCAACGACCGGTGACCGGATCGATCGGCTTCTGTCGGCCTACCGCGCCGCCGACGACGACTGGGGCGTCGCGGCCGTCCTGAGCACGCACACGTTCGCTCTCGCCAAGGGCGACATTGCCGAAGCCGGGCGGCTCGGCCGTCAAAGCCTGACCCTCTTCGAGGAACTCGGCGACGGCTGGGGGCAGATGAAAGCCAGGCAGCGCCTCGCCACACTGTCCGAAATCAATGGCGACTACGAAGACGCCGCACGTCTTCGCCGTGAGGGCCTGCGCAACGCCGAAGAACTCGGGTTATGGACCGAAGCGGCGTACGAACTGTCCGGACTCGGACGCAGCGCCCTGCTGGCAGGCGACTACGGCACAGCCGAGGAGTTCCACACCCGAGCGATGCGACTGGCCGCAGAACAGTCCCACCAGTGGGGCGTCCAACACGCCGAAGTCGGCCTCGGGCTCGGCGCGCGCAGGCAGGGCAAACTCGATACCGCCGAAACACATCTGCGAAACTGGCTCGACTGGTGCCGACGCTGGAACGGAACCCCCGGCCTCGCCTTGATCCTGGCCGAACTCGGCTTCATCGCGGAACAACGAGGCGACGCCCCGGCGGCGCTCGACCTCCATCTCGACGGCTACGCCGCGGCACAGGCCACCGGCGACCAACGGGCGATCGCGCTCGCGCTGGAAGGATTGGCCGGGGCACACTCGCTCACCGGCCATCACCACCACCACGCCGCCCGCCTGCTCGGCGCGGCCGCCGCACTCAGAAAAGCAGCGGGAGCGCCACTACCGGCCGCCGAACACGGCGACATCGACCGGATCACCGCCAGGATCCGGCACAACCTGCCCGAAAATGTCTTCGTCACCGAATTCGCACACGGTCGGAGAAACGACCTCGACGTGATCGCCGGAAGTGCCTTGCCCGGTGACTCCCCTCGACGAGCGGGTACCGGCCAGGGGGATTCCGGAGCGGCAGGCTTGCGGTGTCCAGGCTCCAGCGGTGCCGGCGAAACAGAGCTTGTCCCGACGGGGCCCTCCCCGGCAACCGCCGAGGAGGGCCCCGCCACAACCGGACGTCAGACGCCGGCGATCTGCTGAATCCAGGGCCGGTACCGCGTGATGTTCGTGTACGCGGTCGTCGTCTGCCGGTCGCTCGTCGACGCGACGCCGACCTGGCGGCCGGAGGCGAACATCGGGCCGCCCGAGTCCCCGCCGGCGGTGATGCCGTCGCCGCGGCGCGCGCACACCGCGATGCCGCCGTTGTAGTCACGGCAGGAGACCGACGTGACCGAGACGTTGGCGACCTTCAGGTAGCGCGACTGGCAGTTGATCTCCGAGCCGCACTGGCTCGTCGCGCCCCAGCCGTAGACCTGGACGGTCTGGCCGACGGAGACGTTGGCGGTGGTGCCCAGCGGCGAGTAGGTGGCGTTGACCGAAGTCGTCAGCTTCACGATCGCGAGGTCCGCGCTCGGGTGGCGGGTGACGGTGGAGCCGGTGGCCATGGTGCCGCCGCTCTGCTGGTCGAGGCTGCCGATCCGGAAGGTCAACGTGCCACCGCTGGCCACGCAGTGCTTCGCGGTCAGGATGTACTGCGGCGCGATGATCGTCGAGGTACAGGTCTGCCTGCCGTTGGCGAAAAGCCTGGCCGCCCACGGGCCGCTCGACGCGTACTGGCCACCGATGATCATCGGCTGGACGTCGGAGGACGGTTCCGCGGCGGACGCCACGGGGGCGGTGACGCCGAGCAGCGCCGCGAAGGCGGTGCCGGCGATCAGTGCGAAGGAGCGCAGTCGCATGGTTCCGACTCATTTCTGCGGCCCGGATTCGGCCGCGCGATGGGGACGGGTGTGCTGATTCTGGGGCGCGGCAAGAGAAACCGGACACCGCCGAAAGTCGTGCGGTAGGTACTTATCTCTTCGCGACGACCACCGCTAAGTGCCCCTCTAGGTACCGGAACCACCCGCCGGTTACGACACCCGGCGTCCGTCCACTTGAGACAGATGGCGGCATAACTCCAGGGACATAACCCGGCGCCGGGTCTTCCCGAAAGCCCTTTCCGCCGACAGAATCGCCACCATGACCGCAGCACAGTGGACCCCGACCTACGGCGACCCCTTCGAGCCGGTGCCCTATCGTCCGGCGCGGATGCCCGCGAAGGAATCGCTGGCCACCGCCGCCGATCTGCGCCGTCGCATGGACGGCCGCCGCACCGTGCGGATGTTCTCGACCGACCCGGTGCCCGAGCAGGTGATCGTCGACGCCATCGCGGTGGCCTCGACCGCGCCCAGCGGCGCGCATCAGCAGCCGTGGACGTTCGTGCTCATCGAGGACGCCGCGACCAAAAAACGGATCCGTGAAGCAGCCGAAGAGGAGGAACGCGTTTCGTACGAGGGCAGGCTCGGCGAGGAATGGCTGTCCGCCTTGCGCCCGTTGGGCACCGACGCCGTGAAGACCCACCTCACCGACGCCCCGTACCTCATCGTGGTCTTCCAGCAGCGCTACTTCCTCGACGAGGACGGCACCAAGCACAAGCATTACTACGTCGACGAGTCGGTGGGCATCGCGGTGGGCATGCTGCTCACGGCGCTGCACCTCTCCGGGCTGGCCGCGTTGACGCATACGCCGTCACCCATGCGGTTCCTCGGCGAACTGCTCGAGCGCCCACAGAACGAGAAGGCGTTCGCCGTCATCCCGGTCGGCTATCCGGCGGACGACTGCGTGGTGCCGAACCTGGTGCGCAAGTCCATCGACCAGGTGATGATCCGCCGGTGACGCCGAGCGCGACCCGGGTGTGTGCGCACCCGGGTTGCGCGAATCGACCGCGAACACACAGTCAAACTGCGCATTAGTGCAGTTTACTGCTTACTTTGACGCATCTCTTGACATATCCGGCGGCGATTGGACAAGGTCTGGGCACCGAAGGCGACACGAAGGAGTGTTCTTCATGGCCGACGACCTGCCCTCCGTTTCCCGGCGGACACTGTTCGGTGGCGCGCTCGCCGCCGGGGCGCTCGCCGCGATCCCGGCGACCGCCACCGCCGCGGAAGAAGCCGCGAGCTCGCCCCGCCGTCCTGGTCAGCGCAGCATGATCGGCGTCCCGTTCGAGCGGCACCAGACCGTCCGGATCGGGATGATCGGACTCGGCAACCGCGGGATGTCCATGATCGGCGGCTGGAGCGCCGTGCCGGGTGCCGCGGTCACGGCCGTCTGCGACATCCGCGCCGAACGCGCGAAGGCCGCGGCGGACAAGCTCGCCGCCGCCGGGCGTCCGCGTCCGGCCGAGTACGGCGGATCCGCCGACGCGTACAAGAAGATGCTCGCGCGTGACGACATCGACCTCGTCTACATCGCCACGCCGTGGGAGTTCCACTACCCGCAGGGCAAGGCCGCGCTGCTGTCCGGCAAACACGTCGGCGTCGAACTGCCCATCGCCACCGAGCTCGACCAGCTGTGGGATCTCGTCGACACCAGCGAGCAGACCCGCAAGCACCTGTTCCTCGCGGAGAACTGCAGTTACGGCCGCAACGAGCTGGCCATCCTCAAGATGGCGCACCAGGGCGTTTTCGGCGAGGTCACCAACGGGCACGGCGGCTACCTGCACGACCTGCGCGAGCTGCTGTTCTCCGACACGTACTACACCGACGCGTGGCGCCGGAAGTGGCACACCCGCAGTACGGCGAGTTTCTACCCGATGCACGGCCTCGCGCCGATCGCCGCCTGCATGGACGTCAACCGCGGCGACCGGTTCGCCACGTTGCGCGCCACGGCGACCGAGCCGAAGGGGCTCGCCGACTACCGGGAACGCCACATGCCGCCGGGCCACCCGTCGTGGAAAGAGACTTACATCAACGGCGACCTGGTGACCTGCCTGATCGAAACCGAGCAGGGCAGGATCATCCGCGCCGAGCACGACGTCAGCTCGCCGCGTCCGTACAGCCGCATCAACAGCCTCGCCGGCAGCCGCGGCATCGTGGAGGACTACCCGGCCCGGATCTACGTCGAACCCGACCACAGCGGGCACGCGTGGAAGGACTTCGGGCCGTACCGCGACCGCCACGACCACTGGCTGTGGAAGAAACTCAAGGACGACCCGAATCTCGGCGGGCACGGCGGCATGGACTACGTGCTGCAGTGGCGGATCGTGCAGCAGATGCGCGCCGGGCTGGTGCCGGACATCGACGTCTACGACTCGGCGGCCTGGTGCTCCCCCGTGCCGTTGAGCGTGGTCTCCCTCGCGCGCGGCGGGAAACCGGTGGCGGTGCCGGACTTCACGCGCGGTGGCTGGACGAAGGCCCGACCTGGCCTGGACTCTCAGCCTTCGGAGATGCCCGGCTAGCCGTACTGCCTCGTGAGTGGCAAGGACGGTTCTAACCGTCCTTGCCACTCACGAGGAGTATCGGGGAACGACCCGGAAGACCCGCAGGTCCTTCGGGGTCCCCTTGGCCCGGAAGTTCCGGCGCGGACGCACGGTGAAGGTGTCCTGGTCGAGTTCTTCGACGACGCTGGCGCTGGCCAGGACCTCGTCGCCGTCGGCGGCGGCCATGATCCGGGCGGCGATGTTCACGTCGACGCCGAGGTAGTCGTCGCCGACGCGCTGCGGGTTCCCGCGGTGCAGCCCCGCGCGCAGGTGGGGCAGATAGCCATCGGCCTTGATCACGCTCACGGCGGAACACGTCTCGTAGGCGGCGTTCACCGCCTCGCCCGGGTCGGCGAACACGGCCATCACCCCGTCGCCGAGCCCCTTGACGACACTGCCGCGATGCCCGGCGACGATCGAATCCGTCACCTTGGAGACCTCCCGCAGCAGCTCCAGCACGCGATCGTCACCGGCCTCCAGCGCCCAGGTCGAGAAGCCGACCAGGTCGGTGAACAGCACGGTGATCCCGTCCGCGGACAGCGGCGGCGAGCCGGAACGGCGGACGGCCTGCCACGCCTGGACCGCGGCCAGCCCCAGCTCGCGGGTGGCGCTGGGCCGGTCGGCGCCCGCCTCGGCGAGCAGCCGGGCGATCCGGTCGGACGAGCGGCCCGTCGACAGCACCGGCGGGTCGGCGTCCCCGGGAACGAGGCCGCGGAGGAACCGCGCGCCGCGCACCAGTTCCCGGCGCTGGTCCGTCGCGCGCAGGAACCTGCGTGTCCGGAGGTGCCACGGCTCAGGTCGTTCGGTCACGATCAAGACGATAGTCGTTCGCCGCGCGGACGGCGCACCTGTCACCACGGTGACAACAATGCGGACGGCATTTCCCCTTTCCGCCTTCGAATGACAAAGGGCCTCCGGTGAATTCCACATACACGTGACAAGATCGAAGCGTAAAGAAAACGCGAGAGATCTTTTCCTTTCCTCGTTGGTGACTTTCCACCTACATTCGGTTTCGAGCCCATTCAACGACGAAAGGACCTGACATGACGGAAACCCTCGTACGGAAGGGTGTCCGGCGATTCTGCGCGGCCGGGATCGCGGCCGTGGTCGCCGGAACCGTAATGCTCACCGCGGCCGGGACCGCGGCCGCCGTCGAAAAGAATCTCACCTACAAGGGCGGTTTCCCCATCATCGGCGACCAGCAGGTCGCGGTGGTGGTGAAGGCGGAAATCCCGGCGACGGCGAAGGCGGGTGAGCCGATTTCGGTGCCGTTCACCCTCGACGTCGATTCCGGCCAGGCCGCCGGTGACGGGCTCCGGCTGGTCGGCGCCAAGAAGCTCTCCGGCACCATCGCTTCGAAGGTGAACATCGCGCTCGGCGAGCAGAAGGTGTCGATCCCGATCGATCTGCCCATCCCGGACACCGAGGTGCCCGCCGAGGGTTCGCTGAAGTTCACCGCGACGGGCAAGGTCGACTTCACCATCCCGGCGGGGACCCCCGCCGGTGAGGCGACCAGCAGCGTGGACGCCGCGGCGACCTCGCATATCGTCACCGACAGCTCGCTCGGCGAGTTCGACGTCAACCTCACCCTCGACCCGCCCGACCAGGACGCCGTCCTCGGCAAGACGACCGTCAGCTGATCACCCGTCTTTCCCCCGGCTCGGCGAGCCGGGGGAAAGACGCGTCTTGACCTCCAGCGCACTGGAGGTCGCATGCTCTCGATCATGTGGATTTGCGACAGGTGCGGTATCGAACACCCAGCCACCCCGGAGCCGCCCCGATGCGTGCTCGACCGCGGCGAGGTCGGCATGGAGGAAGCCGGTGACCTCGGCGCGCACACCGGCCGCTGGTGGACGCACGAAGAACTGATCTCCTTGCCGCACAAGACCTTGCACCGGGATCACGGCCGCGGCCTGCACAGCATCAAACGAGACCCGCAATTCGCGATCGGGCACTGGTCGTTCATCGCGACGACCCCGGCGGGCACCCTGCTCTGGGATCCGCCGTCCTGGTTGGACACCGAGGTGCTCGACGTCGTACGCGGCCTCGGCGACGTCGCCGTGATCGCCACGAGCCATCCCCACATGTTCGGCGCCCAGCTCGGCTGGAGCCGCGCGCTGGGCGGGGTCCCGGTGCTGGTCAACGAACGCAACCGCGAATGGCTGCCCGCACCCGATCCCGCGTTCGAGTTCTGGGACGAGCACGTGGAACCCCTGCCCGGCCTCGAACTGATCCGGCTCGGCGGGCATATGCGCGGCAGCGCCGTGGCCAGGACACCGGACGGCAGCATCCTGGCGGGCGACACGATCTCGGGTGGGCTCGCGCCGGGTTGGGTGTCGTTCCAGCGCAACTTCCCCAAGCACATCCCGCTGTCGGCGGCCGTGGTCCGCCGCGTCGTCGACCGGCTCGACGACTTCACCTACGACCGGCTCTACACCCTGGGCGGCGACACGATCGATCGGGACGCCCGCGCCGTCGTGCGCCGAAGCGCCGAGACCCATATCCGGTGGGTGAACGGCGACTTCGACCACCTCACTTGACCGCGACCTTCTCCTTCGCCTTCTCCTTGCGGCGGAAGAACAACGCGATGAAGCCCGCCATCCCCATGAAGAACGCGACGGCCCACATACCCGGCCGGAAGCTGCCGGTCAGCCCCTGCAGCCAGCCGACGAGGTACGGGCCCACGAAACCGGAAAGGTTGCCGAAGGAGTTGATCAGGCCGATCCCGGCGGCCGCGCCGACTCCGGTGAGGAAGGCGTTCGGCAGCTGCCAGAACACCGGGACCGCGGTGAACACACCGACCGCGCAGAGCGTCACCGCGGCCATCACCAGCAACGGTGAGCCCAGGTAGAGCGCGGCGGCGATCGAGACCGCGCCGACGAACGCGGCGATGGCGACATGCCCGGCCCGTTCGCCGGTGCGGTCGGAATGGCGTGCCCACAGCACCATGGCGACGGCGGCGATGGCGTACGGGATCGCCGTGATGAGCCCGATCTCGACGATGCCGTACTTGGTCTGGAACTGCTGCTCGAAGCCCTTGATCACCTGCGGGAGGAAGAACGCGAGCACGTAGAGGCCGAAGATGATGCCGAAGTAGACGGCGCTCAGCGCGAGCACACGCGGATCGGTCAGCGCCGACCGGGTGCTCACCTCGTGGCCGACCTCGCGGGTGTCCTCCGAGTCGAGGGTCGTCTGCAGCGCGGTGCGCTGGTCCGGGGTCAGCCATTTCGCGTTCTTCGGCCGGTTCGGCAGCAGGAACAGCACCGCGATACCGAGCAGGATCGAAGGAACGCCCTCGGCGAAGAACATGAAGCGCCAGCCCGCGTCGAAGCCGAGCGCCCCGTCGCCGTGCTTGATGAGCAAGGCGGAGATCGGGCTGCCGATGACCGACGAGAGCGGGACCGCCAGGAAGAACAGCGCGACGATCTTGGCCCGCACCTTCCGCGGGAACCAGTAGGTCAGGTACAGGATGATGCCGGGGAAGAACCCGGCCTCGGCGATACCGAGCAGCACCCGCACGATGTAGAAGCTGACCTCGCCCTGGATGAACGCGGTGGCCGAGGCGACGATGCCCCAGGTGACCATGATCCGCGCGATCCAGACCCTCGCCCCGACCTTGTGCAGGATCACGTTGCTGGGCACCTCGAAGAAGAAGTACCCGACGAAGAAGAGGCCGGCGCCGAGCCCGTAGGCCGCCGAGCTGATGCCGAGGTCGACGTTCATGGTGAGCGCCGCGAACCCGACGTTGACCCGGTCGAGATAGTTGAGCAGATAGAGCAGCCCGAGGAACGGGACCAGCCGGATCATCGCCTTGCGGACCGCCTGCGCGGTGGACACCTCTGCCGTCTGTTCGTCCATCCGCGGGAGTGTAGAGGGCGATCAGAACATCGGGGGCAGGAAGGCACCGAGGTTTCCGCCGGCCGCCCGATCCGCCGGATCCGGATCGATCCGGACCGAGTCCGGATCACGCGGGTCGTAGGTGACCTTGACCGTCGAGCCGCGGGCCGGTGCCTGCAGCGGCGGCGTGATCATCGTGGCGACGACGGTCCGCTCCCCCGCGTCGGTGGGGAACCGGACCCGTACGGTGAACCGGGGATTCCCCATCACCCAGACGTTGGTGAACTCGACGCCGAGCACGTGACCCAGTACCTGACGGCCGGTCTGGGCCAGCGCCTGCGCGCGGTCGTCCGCTTCGGCCTTCGTGACGAACGCCCGTCCCAGCACCATGATCATGACCAGCGCGGTCACGCCCGCCACCGCCGGGACGAGATACGGCTCGTAGTAGACGATCCAGTCCACCTCGGTCCAGGGTTCGGACGGCAGCCGCTTCCCGACCGACTCCGGCGGCGTCCAGGACGGGATCGCGGCGCCGGTGCCCAGCGCGATACCGAGGGACGCGGCCAGGCTGCTCGCCCGGAAGCCGACGCCCATCCCGCGCAGTGACATCCCGGACATCCCGCCCCACAGCATCGCGAAGCCGAGCGACGAAGCCACCGTGATCGAGATGCTGAAGAGCAGGACGAGGGAGACCGCCGGGCCCGCGTCGGCCCCCCAAGTATCGACGCGGTTCAGCGACATCGACCGGAAGCCGTCCAGCAGGCCGAGGGCGCCCGACCAGCCCGCGACCGCCCAGGCGAGCGTCGTGGGCACGCCGAGCAGCCAAAGCCGCAGGCCGGGACGGCGGGGTTCGTCCGGCAGGCCGAACTCGAAGGTCCCGAACATCGCCCCGCCTAACCGATCGGCCCGAACACGGCGACCTTCGCCGGGTCGGCGGGGTCGACGCGGGCTTCGTGACGGGTGCCGGGCGCGTACTGCTGGATCGTCGCCAGCGGCGTGATCAGCCGCGTCACCGTCCGGTAAGTGGTGCCGTCGGCGCGGGTGACCTCGAGCGTCGCGGTGTACTGCGCCTGCCCGGCGATCTTCCGGCCGGTCGGCTCAAGCTCGCGGACGATCAGGGTGGCGGGCTCGCAGGTGTCGTAGAGCCGCCGCAGCTCGGTGCCGTAGGCCTGCAGTTCCTGCTGCTGACGCAACTGCTCGTCCATCGGCAGCGCCAGGAACGCCGCCATGTCCGGATCGGCGTCGAGGTTCCGGAACGCCTGCGCGGCCAGCTGAGGAGTGGGCAGCTGCGGGGTGATGTCGTGGCCCTGCGCGGCGGCGGCCTGCCGGAACTGCTCCGCGTGGCGCCGGAAGTCCTGTTCGCCCCGCGCCATGCCCTGCTGCGTCGCGTCGTTGATCTTGTCGCGGATCTTCTTGAACATCGGGTGCCGCCTTTCGCCGTGTCGTTCTTGCTGGACACAGCTTCGGCCGGGCGTTCCGCTACCGAACCCAGGTTTTCCCGTCGTCGGTCGCGTCGAGGCAGGTCAGCGGCGCCCAGAAGACCGGAGAGGCCGCCGGTTCAGGATTCTCGCGCCAGCGGGCGAGCTTCGACCGCTGCCAGGCGCACAGCTCGGTGACCGGATCCGCACCGGCGAGCGCGGTGTCGACAGCGATGACCAGTTCGGACATCGGGTCCGCACCGGGCACGGCGGCCGACGTCGGCAGCGCCCAGACCGTGGCGGCGACCAGGCCCGCTCCGGCCGCGACGGCGGCGAGCAGCACGCCGAACGGTTCGGCGAGACCGAAATCGCTCGCGCTGGCACAACCGATGAGCGCCACCCGCGCGGGCATGTCCAGTTCGGACAGTGCGAGGTCGGCGGCGGTGAACGGCCGGTGCGTCCCGATCGGGGCGGCCGTGCCCGGCAGATCGGCCGGACAGGACAGATGCAGCGCGGTCTGCGCGCCGTGCTCGTCGCGGACGCGGCTGACGTGCCCGGCGAACACCAGCCGCGAACAGGGCTCCGCCAGCAGTTCGGCGAGCAGGCGGCGGTCGGTGTCGGTGCGGCGCACCAGATCGAGCGCGCGTTCGGCGGCGGGAAGGACCGGGCCGTCGGCGAGCCGCTCGTCGAGATGGCGGATCAGCGGCGAGGTCGCGTCCTGTTTGCCGAGCACGGAACCCAGTTCGCCGAACGCGCTCTGGCCGGGGATTCGCGGGTCGAGCAGGTAGACGGGCGGGCCGCCGGCCGAGGTCGGGCGGCGCGGGATCGCGGCCGGGGCGAGCAGCGAGACGTCGGCGACGTCGAGGACGCGCTCGTCACCGTCGAAGCAGAAGCCGATCTCGTCGATCTCCAGCACACGATCGGCCCGCCGGTCGGGCAGCGCCAGCAGCCCCCACGGGACACCGGCGAGGCTCGGCGACGGCTGGATCCGCAGGAGCGGGCGGTTTCCGCCGGCGGCGGCACGCCGGAGCCGATCGACCAGATCCGCGGGCAGGAGGTTGAGCGCGAGGGCGCGCGCCAGGCGTTGTTCCCCGGCGAAGCTCCCGAACGCGTCTTCGCCCAGTGAGCGCCGGACCGCGTCGGCCACGCTTTCGCCTTCGTGCGGTGTCGGGGACGCGGCGTCCAGGACTTGACGAGCGGTCCCGACCAGGGCGAAGTCGATCGGGTGCGCGTGGACGGTGTCGAGGTCCTCGGTGGTCCGCCAGGTGAGGAAGGTGTGCCCGGCGTCGGCGAAGCGCAGGAGGAACGTCTCACGCCCGGGCTTCGCGGCAGGCCAGGTCTCGACGGTTTCGGCGACCGTGCCGGGCAGCCGATACCGCTCGGCGGCGATGGCGAGCCATCGGTCCAGCTCCATGGGCGACGAGGGCGACCAGCGCAGCGCGGGCGGCGGGGCGAGCCGCAGCGGAAGCGACGCGGTCACGGAACCCAGTGCCGCCAACGGAAGTCCCTCGGCGACCGGCCCCACTTCGAACGCGGGAAGCGCGCCGCTGAGGTCAAGCGACCGTTCCTCCGTGCCCGTGTACGCGCCGACGGCGCAGGCGCGCTCGACGAGTTCCGCCGCCAGCCTCGGCTCCTGAAGCCGAGCCAGCAACGCCAGCGCCATCCCCATCGTCGGGGCCGCGATGTCGCGTGCCCACGCCGTGCGCGCCTCCGGCGAGACGAACTCGAACCGGTACTCCGCCGCCGCGAGCGCCAGCGGGAGCAGCAGATCCAGCACCGCGGGGAGGTCTTCTCCGCGAGCGAACCCGATCGAAGCCGCGACGAAATCCGTGTGCAGGCGATCCGACCAGTCCCCCGACGACCGCGCCGATTCCCTCGCGCGGTTCGCGTGGTCCTCCGCCGTCGCCCAGTCGCGTTCCGCCGCCGCGCAACGGGCCAATGCCGTGTCCACGAGACGCAGGCCTGGGCCGTCGCCGTTGGCCGCCCGGATCGTCCCCGCGTGTTCGAACTGCGCTCTCGCCTGCGCGACGTCGCCCACGTGCAGCAGCAACATGCCCAGCGCGTGGCTCGCCTCCGCGACATCGCCGGTCAGGCCCGCCGCCGCGAGTTCGTCGCGGGCGGCGACGATCGCGGCGACCGCGCCGGGGAAATCACCTGCGAGGGCACGAGCCTCCGCCAGCCCGATGCCCATCTTCGCGGCCAGCGGACCATCCCCGTGTTGAGCGGTCAGCCTCAGCAGGTCCGCCCGCGCCTCGGCGTCTTCACCACCCGCCTGGCGGATCCGGGCCCGTTCGGCCCTGACCATGGCCTGCTGGTGCACGACCCGCTCGCGGATTTCGTCGTTGTCCGCGAGCGCGTCCAACTCCGCCAGGATCTCCTCGACCGCCGTCCGCGCGCCCGCGAAATCCCCGGCGGCGATCTGCACGCGCACGTCGAGGATCCGCAGTTCCAGCTCGTCGGCTCCGTGGACGTCGAGCAACTCCGGCGGATACTGGTCCGGCCCCGCCTCCTTGCGGAACGCCGCCCGGCGCCGCTGCCCGGCGATCAGCTCGCGCGCCTTGGCGACGTCGCCTTCCTCGGTGGCCAGGGAGATGAGCACGCGCTCGGCGACCTCCCGGGAGCCTTCGATCATCCGCGCCTCGGCGTACTGTCCGAAGTGGACGATGGCGGCCGCGCTCACCTTGAAGACGTGGAGCACGGCTTCGGCGCATTGCCGCGCGCCGCGCAGATCGCCCGCCGAATAGCAGAGCGTGGCCAGATCGCTGACGGCGGCGACTTCGAGATCCGTCCGGTCGAGCCGCTGCGCGATCTCCCGCATCCGGGCGTACTTCCGCTGCGCGTCCGCGACATTCCGCGTGACGGCCAGTCGTTTGGCCTCGTCCTGGACCTTGCCCGCCTCCACCAGCAGCTTCCGGTACTGGCGTTCGGACAGCGAGCATGCGGGAAGCTCGCCGTACGGTGCCGGGTCGAGACCGAAATACCGTGCGACGCAACGACAGTTGTATCCGTGCGAGCTCGCGGGGCCCAGTTCGGGCGGCGGCGGGCGATCCGGCGGATTGCGGGGCGGGGGCATGCCGACGAGCACGTCAGAACTCCTCGTCGGCGGAAGCGGCCGCCGCCCGTTCGGCCAGCGTCCTGATCTCGGGCGGGCGGGCCCGCACGAGCGCGACCACCTCCGCCCGGTCTTCCGCCGTCGTCCCGGCGACACTCTCGTCCGCCACCCCGACGACGACGGCGATCTGTCCACTATGGACACGCACCGCGAGCCGGGCCGCGGCCTCGTCCAAGTCGGCCGTGCCGGTGAACCGCCCGGCGCCCAGCTCCAGCGGCACCTCCGCGAACGGCTCGCCCTCGTGGCTCGCGAACGCGCTGATGTCCGCGTCGGCGAACGCGCCCGCGACGACGACTTCGAGCCGGGTGGCGGCCGCGGCGGCGACGATCCGCCAGCTCACCGTGTCCTCACCGGCGTCCAGGATCCCCGGCGGAACCCGCGCCCAGTCGACGCTCGCACGTCCGCTCGCCAGTACGCCTTCACCGGGGGCGACCGGATCGGAGCCCGCGGCCAGCGCGTACGCACGCTGTCCCGGCGCCACTGTTTCCCAGCGTGCCGCGGCTTCGGCGCGGACGACGTCGTCCTGAGCGTCGAACCAGGCGGCGAGGCGGGCACACAGTCCTCGTACGTCTTCGGCGACCGGCCGCGCCACTGCCGCGAGGGCACCGTCCGCGATCGCCGCGTCGAACAGCTCCGCCGGGGAGGCTTCGAAACCGTCGAGCAGCCCTTCGGCCAGGTCTTCCACGTCGGCCGTCGCGACCGCCGTTTCGAGGTCCAGCAACGCCGGGTCCAGCGAGGGGACTCCGAGCGACGGACCGGCCGGCCACCAGCGACGGAGCCACAGCAGCAGCGCGAGCCTGCCCAATTCCGGCCGGGCGGGGAGATCCGCCTGGCCTTGGCCGAGGGCGGCGAGGCTCGCTTCCGCGCCCACGAGCCGGGTCAGCCACGGTTCGGCGGCCCCGGCGTCACTGAGCTCGACGCGCATCGTGGTCGTCCGGCCCGCGAGGAGGTCGGAGAGGGCGAAGCTGATGAGACCGCCGTCGGCCGCGACGACGGGGGTGTGCACCGGATGCGTCACGACACGGCCTCCAGATCGGGCAGGCGGGCCATGAGCGCGCGACGCACCTTCGTCCGCAGATCCAGCGACGTCGAGCGGACCACGCCCGTGACGAGGTCGCGGACGTCGGCGGCATCGGCGGGCAGATCGCCGCGGACGTCGAAGCCGTGCAGCCGGATCCACAGCCTGCCGAGGAAGTGCTTGGCGAACTCGCGAAGATCGCGCAGGAGTTCGGCGTCGGGCCTCGGGGTGAGCGGTGTGGCCCCGGCCAGAGCGCGGCGGGCGTGCAACACGTAACCCTCGCGCGCGACTTGCGCGTTGAGCCGCCGCGCGAACTCGGGGACGACGGCGGGTGCCGCACCGTCGAGCGGCCGCAGCGCGGGGGCGAGGACGACGCCCAGCGCGAAGCAGGCGGCCAGCGCGGGCAGGCCGAGCCCGAATCCGGCGGCGGCCCGGGTGAGTTCGTCGTCGACGAGGTCCTCGACGGGCGCCCGTTCGTCCGGGGGAAGACGGCGCAAAGTGGCGCGCACGCGGCGTTCGACACTGCGTTCGAGGAGTTCGGCGCCGGTTTCGTCGCGGCGACTCAAGGGCGGGACGGCGGTGCGTTCCCCGCGCTGCAGACCGAGATCCGGTGCGGGCAGCCCGGAGATCTCCCGGACGATCTCGCCGAGCGCCCGTGTCCCTCCCGGCTGTCTCAACCTGAGCCCGAGAGCGTGCCCGGTGGCCGAATCGGCGAGGGCGTGCCAAGCGCTGTCGGAAAGATCGTCGACGAACGCCCGGAGCGCGGCGATGTCTTGCGGTACGGCGGATTCGGCGTGCCAGCGGCGACGCAACTCCGCGGTCAGCCGCGCCTCGTGCCGCGGGTCCGCGAGATACGCGGTGAGCTGATCCACACCCGCCGTGCCGCCCTCGCCGTGCAGATCCCGCAACGCCGCCGCGGCCGTCTCCGCCGCGCCGGGCCCCGGCGAGCCGAAACCCGTCGCCAGTTCGTACGCCAGCGGGAAACAGACGTCCTGCACGTTGCCCGCCGTGATGCGCAAGGCGCGGCGCTGACGTTTGAGATGGGTGAACCACGCGGCCGTCGCGCGCAGCCTGTCCGCGTCGGCGAGCAGGAGTTCCGTCAGCTCCGCCGCCGTGGCCGGGTCCAGTACGGGACGGCCGAGCCGGGGACGCGCCGCCGTGCGGATCACCAGCGGGTCGATGATCTTCTTGATCGTCCGGGTCAGCGGCCCGCCGTCGGCCGAGGACAGGACCTCGACACCGTCGATGCGCTGCCACGCCTGCGCGAGAACGGCCGACCGCAGCTCGCCCGATCCCGTCGTCACTCGCCCTCCCCCTCGCGCTGTCGCCAGCCTATCCGAGCCAGACGGATTCCCCTTCGATCGTCGTCACCGTGAGCACCTGACACCCCATCGCCTTCGTGGCGGCGAGGATCACCGCACGCGCCTCGCCATCGTCTTCCGGCGGGAACGCGACCCGGATCTGGTGCCCGTAGCAGTCTTCGTAAGTCAGCAACCAGTCCCGCGCGACGGCCTTGAAGTGGTACTGGCGGTTGCCTTCCCCTTCGTCGTGGCCCCCTCGGCCCGCGGTCGGGCTGACGGCGTCGCGAAGAATTCCGAGACGCCGTTCGAAAGACGACTCACCGCCGGAAAGCCTCACGTAGACATGGGTTCGGTCGCGGCGTGGGTCGAACCACGGATCCGAGGGTGGAGATCCGAGCAAGGGCACGTCGAGCCGCCCGCCGAAGTAGGCGCAGAGGAACGCCACCGCGCCCAGGGCGTGGCGCTCGGCACCGGCGCGGGGATTCCAGACCACGGTCGTCCAGTCGCCGGGTTCATCTCCGGTGAGCCAGCACAGCGAGTCTCCGTTCCCGGTCCGAGCCCACTCCAGCACGCCGCCGGGCTCGGGCCACAGTGCGAACGGCACAGCCTCGGGAAACTCGTCTCGGAACGCCCCTGCCGCCCCGAGGAGATCGCGCGCGGTCTCGACCAGATCATCGGGGCCCAGCAAAGAGATATCGTCGAAACTCCCTGCTCCGTAGCGCGCGGCGAGCGCTTTGAATTCGCCGGGCAGGACAAGCCCGAGCGCCTTCTCGGCCGCCTGCCAATCGCCATCGGCAACAGGATCCTCCGGCGGTGGAATCAGCCGGATCAGGTCATCGAGGTTCCCCACGCCGAGACTCTATGACAGCCGCCTCATTCGGTGAGGCACGACCGTTCGGACTAACTTTCGTCCGTTCTGTACATACTTTCGTTGACTTCGATCGAAAGTCCTCTTAGGTTCAGCGGCGTCACAGAGGTGCTCCGCCGCCGACCCGAGGAGCAACGATGCTTCCGTTTGTCCGCAAGCGCTTCAACCGGTCCATCGTCGCCTCGCTGGCGCTGGTCACGGCACTGTCGGGGCTGACGACAGCCCCGGCCGAAGCGGCCATCCCACCCCAGCAACCCGGTGTCACGCTCCGCACGTACGACCTCCAGCGCGAGCTCACCAAGCTCTGCGCGATCAAATCCGGCCAGACCCCCAACGTCGACAAGCTGATGCCGACGATCAACTGGACCACCACCGCCGACTTCGGGCTCGACGAACGCTTCGTCTCCGAGGTCATCGGGAACATCAACATCGCCACCGCGGGCCAGTACGAATTCCGGCTCACCAGCGACGACGGCTCCCGGCTCCGGATCGACGGCCAGCCGGTGATCAACCACGACGGCCTGCACGGGGCGACCCCGGCCACCGGGTCGGTGCAGCTGAGCACCGGCTACCACGCGCTGCGGATCGACCATTTCGACAACACCAACGACCAGCAGGTCACCCTCGAATGGCGGCCGCCGGGCGCGGCGGATTTCGCGCTCGTGCCGAATTCGGTGCTCAGCACCGACGCCGACGTCGTGCGGGTGACCTCGCCGGGGCGCAAGGAATGCGAGGGCGCCACGGACTCCCCCGGTGACGGCCTGCCGCTGAACGGCGTCCATCCCGGCTTCACGCTGACGAATCTGCGTCCCGAGGGATTCCAGCCGCAGGTCACCGGCATGGACTGGCTGCCGGACGGGCGGCTCGCCATCGCCACCTGGGGCGGCTCCGACAAGGTCCTCGGCGAGGTCCACCTGCTGAGCAACGTCAGCGGGAACACCGACCCGAGCAAGGTCCGCACGAAGCGCGTCGCCAGCGGGCTCAAGGAACCGATGGGCGTCAAGTACGTCGACGGCAAGCTGTACGTCTCGGAGAAGACGCGCCTGGTCGAACTGAACGACACCGACGGCGACGGCGTGACCGACGACTACCGCACGGTCGCCACCTGGCCGTTCGGCGGCAACTTCCACGAGTTCGCGTTCGGCCTGCTGTACAAGGACGGCTTCTTCTACGCCAACCTTTCCGTGTCCATCAACTACGGCGGCGCCACGACCAACCCGCAGCCCGCGCCCAACCGCGGCACGACGATCAAGGTCGAGAAGGCCACCGGCAAGGTTTCCTACATCGCCGGTGGGCTGCGCACTCCGCACGGCATCGGCTGGGGACCGGAAGGCGACGTCTTCGTCACCGACAACCAGGGCGGCTGGCTTCCGGCGAACAAGCTCGTACGGGTCAAACAGGATCGTTTCTTCAACCACTACACCAATCCCGCGGGACCGTTCGACGCGAAGCCGGTGACCGCGCCGGTGTTGTGGTTGCCGCACAACGAGATCGCGAACTCACCGAGCAACATGGTCATGCTGCCGAACGGCCCGTTCGCCGGGCAGATGGTGTACGGCGACGTGACCTACGGCGGGCTGCAGCGAGCGTTCCTGGAGAAGGTCAACGGCGAGTATCAGGGCGCGGTGTTCCGTATGACGCAAGGGCTCGAGTCGGGCGTCAGCCGGATCAGCCTCGGCCCCGACGGCGCGATCTACACCGGCGGCATCGACGGCGGCGGGAACTGGGGCCAGCCCGGCAAACTCGCCTACGGCCTGCAGAAGGTGACGCCCAACGGCACGAACGCCTTCGACATCCGGGCGATGCGGGCCGTCGCGGGCGGATTCGAACTCGAGTACACCCAGCCGCTGTCGGCCGAGACCGCGCAGAACCTCGCGGCGAAGTACCAGGCACAGCAGTGGCGCTACCAGCCCACGCCGGCCTACGGCGGCCCGAAGATCGACGAACAGACCCTGTCCGTCACCTCCGCGAGCCTGTCGGCCGACCGCAAGAAGGTCACGCTGCAGGTGGCCGGGCTGAAGGCCGGGCACGTGGTGCACCTGCGGTCGCCGCGTCCGTTCGCCTCGGAGTCCGGTGCGGCGCTGTGGAGCACCGAAGCCTGGTACACGCTCAACTCCCTGGTCGGCGGTCCTCCGGCGAGCACGACCTACGAGGCGGAGCGGGCCGCGCTGAGCGGTGGGGCGGGGACGAACACGAACCACGCCGGCTACACGGGCACCGGGTTCGTCGACGGCTACTGGAACCAGGGGGCCGCGACGACGTTCACCGTGAACGCGCCGAAGTCCGGCGCCTACAACGCGGCCTTGCGCTACTCGAACGGCCCGGATCCGGCGCCGGGGACCAAATCGGTGACCGTCTACGTCAACGGGACGAAGGTGAAACAGGTCAGGCTCGCGAGCACCGGCAACTGGGACACTTGGAACACCCAGCCCGAGACGCTGAACCTCAAAGCCGGGTCGAACACGATCTCCTATCGCTACGATGCGGGTGACGCGGGCAACGTCAATCTGGACAGCCTGACGCTGACCGAATCCCGGCGCATCCAGTTGTTCAAGGGCACCGATCTGAACGCGTGGGAGAAACGTGCGGGCGGCGCCGCGACCTGGCCGGTGTCCGGCGGTGCGATGGAGTCGCTCGGCGGGGACATCCGCACGAAGCAGCAGTTCGGCGATTTCCGGCTGCACGTCGAGTGGAACGAGCCGGACTATCCGCCGGAGGTCGCCGGGCAGCAGAGGGGCAACAGCGGGGTCTACCTCCAGGAACGCTATGAACTGCAGGTGCTCGAATCCTTCGGGGACACCACGCTCGCGAACAACGAAGCTGGCGCGATCTACTCGAAGAAGGCACCTGACCGGAACATGGCGACGGCGCCGGGGACCTGGCAGACCTACGACGTCACCTTCCGTGCCGCCCGGTTCGACGGTGCCGGGAACAAGACCGACAACGCCCGCGTGACCGTGGTGTGGAACGGCGTCGTGGTCCACAACGACGTCGCGATCGACGGCGGTACGGGCGACAGCATCCCGGAGAGCGCGGCACCGGGCGCGATCCGCCTGCAGGACCACGGGGATCCGGGTGAGAACCCGCGGTTCCGCAACATCTGGATCGAACCCATCGCCTAGCTTCGGCACTGTCCGTGAAGGCCTCCTTGAGGGACCCTGGGTCCCTCAAGGAGGCCTTCACGGAGTTGCCGCCTCCGCCGCCAGGACATCGCGCGCGACGAGCACGCCGCCGACGAAACCGGCCGGCATCACGATCAGCGCGGCGAACGGGATCAGGCACAGCAGTGACACGGG
Organism: Amycolatopsis sp. NPDC058340; assembly: GCF_042723975.1. Lineage (NCBI taxonomy): Bacteria > Bacillati > Actinomycetota > Actinomycetes > Pseudonocardiales > Pseudonocardiaceae > Amycolatopsis > Amycolatopsis sp. NPDC058340. The sequence goes on from NZ_JBHXIB010000006.1 coordinate 105,734, forward strand.
AAGCCCCAGCCCGATGGCGAGCGCGCGGTGCCGCCGCAGCAGCGGACGACGCTGCTTCAGACCCATCCCGCGCCGGTAGAACGGCACGGCGATCAGTTCCAGCGCCAGGAACCACGCCGTCACCAAGGCCAGCAGTACCGGCACCACGGTCTGCCCCACCACGGGGACGAAGCCCGCGATCAGCAGCGGGATGGTGAACATCAGCGAACGCAGCACCAGCGCCAGGCCGTCCTTCAGCCCCATCACCAGCAACCGCCACCACGACAGGTCCACCGCGCCGGGCACGCCGCCTAGGTCGTCCTCGACCTTCTCGGCGATGTGCTCGTAGAACGGCCCTCCGACGGCGAGGGTGATCGCCGTGAAACCGATCATGGCGATCGCCAGCACCGCCCCGAACACGGCGACGCCTACCGCCACCCGGACCGTCGTCTGCCAGCCCGGTGACCAGTCGTCGGCGAACGGCGTGATCAGCAGCGAGAGATCGTCGATCCAGAACGCGAGCGCGACGATCCCGCCGATCAGCAGCACCGTGGTCAGCAACGCGGGCAGCGCGCCGATCAGCAGCAGCCTCGGCGACCGCGCCAGGATGCCGAGGCCTCGCCCGAACATCCCGATACCCTTGAAGAAATCCCGCATCGGACATTTCTACCAGTGCAGGCCCTGGCCCGGGTTGAGCAGGTTCCCCGGCGCGTACCGGGCCTTGGCTTCGGCGAGTTTCGGCCAGGCGTCGCCGAAATGCGCGCGCCAGTCCTCTGTGGACATCGGCAGCGCGTTCGACGGATAGACCTTTCCGCCAAGGCCGCGCGCCTTCCGGTAGAGGTCCACATTGAGCTCCAGCAGGCGCGCGTTGTGCAGCGGATCCTCGGGAGAACCGACCCGCAGCGGGGAAAAGAGCCACGAGACCTCACCCGGCGGCACGCTGAACAGGGCGGTCTTCAACCGGTCGTTCCGCACCGGGTAAAGGAGGATCAGGCCGGTGGCGCCCAGTTCGGGTTCGCCGGTGGCGGCGAGGGTTTCGGCGACGAACCGCTCGACCGTGTCGTCGGTGAGGAACACGTTCAGCCACGGATGCGGATGGAACCAGCTTCCCACCGCCCGGAGCGCCGCCTCCCCGTCGGCCATCCGGTTCAGGAAATCGAAATAGGCCGTGTCCTCGTCTTCGGATTCGTCGAAGTCGAGCGAGTCCAGCAACGCGGACTCGTCCGGCTCGGCGGGCGGTGTGTAGTAGGCGACCGCCTCCAGCATGTACCGCCAGCCGCCCTCGACCGGGATCAGCTGCCCCTCCACGTAGTCGAAACGACCGTCACGGACCACGGCGCGTTGATCGGCAAGGAACGCCGGAAGCGTGTCGTAGTAGAGCTTCCACCGGCGGGCGCGGGCCGGGGCCGGGGTCAGCCGCAGTGTCACGCGGGTGATCACCCCGCATTGCCCGAGACCGGCGAGGACGGCGTCGAACAGATCCGCGTTCGTGTCGCGGGAGCAGGTGCGCACCTCGCCGGTGCCGGTGACGACCTCCAGTTCCGCCACGCCGTCGGTCTGCGTGCCGTGGTGGTGGGTCGCGCCGCCGATCCCGCCGACCACCAGCGTGCCCGCGACGGTCAGCTCGAGATAGTCGGTGAGCACCGGCGGTGCCAGCCCGTGCGGCAACGTCGTTTCCAGTACCTCCCGCCAGCGGGCACCGGCGTCCACCGACACCAGATCACCGGTGACCACCCGGCGCGGCGGCAGCGAGGTCATGTCCAGCACGATCCCGCCGTCGACCTGCCCCTGCCCGTACGGCGAATGCCCGGCGCCCCGGGCGGCGACCGGAAGTCCTCGCGCGGCGGCGAACCTGAGCACGACCGCCACATCGGTCGCCGAAGCGGGCCTCACCACCAGGCCGGGCCTCGCATGGATCAGATTCCCCCAGTCCTTGCCGGCGACGGACAAGGCGGCTTCTCCGGTGAGGATCTCTCCGGCGATGGCGGGCAGGATCTCGTCGGTCATGATCGCACGCTACCGAGCGTGGGCGCACATAGGCGATTTTCACCGACGCGAACCCCGGCGTCCTGCTGCGAGGTTGGTGGCGTGACGGACACCTTGGCACCGACGCGGCAGGCCCGCGGCACCGTGCTGGCCGCGGCGACGCTGACCATCATGGCCGCGGCGATCATCGCGCCCAGCCTGCCCGCGATGCGGGAGGACTTCGCCGATACGCCCGGTTCGGGGCTTCTCGTCCGGTTGGCGCTGACCGTGACCTCGCTCGCGATCGCGATCAGCGCGCCCCTCTCCGGGCTCGTCGCGGATCGTGTCGGACGCCGTCCGCTGCTCTTGTCGGGGCTGGTGCTCTACGCAGTTTCCGGTACGGCCGGGTTCTTCGTGGACGACCTCCACCTGCTGCTGATCACCAGGGCGGGGCTCGGGCTGGCCGTCGGCGGGATCATGACCGCGGTCAGCACCCTGATCACCGACTGGTTCACCGTCGAACGCCGTGCCTCGTTCCTCGGTCTGCAGCAGGCTTTCGCGAGCCTTGGCGGCGTCGTCTTCCTGCCGCTGGCCGGGCTGCTGGCCACGGTGAGCTGGCAGGCGCCGTTCTGGATCTACTCGGTTTCGGCGATCGTGGCGGTCTTCGCGATCGTGTCCCTGCGCGAACCGGTGCGGGACAGCCCCTCGGTCAGGGACGAGAGCCGGGCGCGGCTGCCCGCTCGCATTTTCGGCGTGTACGTCCTGGCGTTGGTGGTGACGCTGGTCTTCTACATGGCGCCGACACAGTTGCCGTTCCTGTTGGCGGGATTCGGCAGCGGGCCGGTCGTCACCGGCGTCGTGGTCGCCGGGAGCACCTTGACCGGCGCCGCCGGCGCGCTGGCCTTCCCCCGGCTGCGTGGGCGTATGGGCCCGGCGGCGATCACCACCGTCAGCGTCGCGCTCATGGGCGCGGGCTGGCTGGTGATCGGTACCGCGGGCACCGTCGCCCAGGTCGTGGCGGGACTGCTCGTGGGCGGGCTCGGCGTCGGTTTCGTGGTCCCGAACCTGAACCTGCGCCTGGCCGGGTTCGCCGATCCCGCGCGGCGCGGCCGGGTGCTCAGCGGACTGGTCGCCGGGATCTTCCTCGGCCAGTTCCTGTCCCCGCTCGTCGTCCAGCCACTCGTCGAGGGCATCGGCATCGCCGGCGCGTTCACCTGGACCGGCGTCGCCCTGGGGACCGGAGCGGCACTCGCCGCTCTTCTCTCGAACCGGAACAACGGAAAGGAAACACGATGATCTACCACGGCAACCGTTTCACCCTGCGGTCCGATGCCTCCCCGGAGCAGGTCGAGGAGGCCTTGGAGAGCCTGCGTAACCAGGGCCGGGTCATCCCGGCGGTGAAGTCCTTCGTCGTCGGCCGCGATTTCGGCGGCGACTACGAATGGGGTGCGGTTTTCGCGATCGAAGACCTCGACGGGTACTGGGAGTACCTCATGCACCCGGCGCACCGGAACACCGACCGGGTCGGCCTCCCGCTGGTCGACCGGTTCGCGTCCTTCGACGTCACCGACGACCCGGATCCGGAGATGGGTGCGAAGATCGCCGAACTGCACCAGCGCCGCTACGACAACGATGCCGAGCTGACCCGGCTGATCTCCGACCTCGGCGAGTACTCCGGCAGCGCCGCGCCGGGAAAGCACGGAGCCTGACCACGGCGTCAGCCACCGTCCGCGAGTGAGCCGCTGCCATCGGGGCCGGTCACGATCACCCGGCTGCTCACCGCGGTCCCGAACGGGATGATCGTGACCTGCCACGTCCGCGGCTCCCCGACGTGGATGGTCGCGTTCGCCCGCTGGACCAGGGCAGGGACGCGGTCGACCGCCAGCTCTCGGAGGTCGAACCGCGGCACCTGGGCGTCCGTCGGGGCGAAGACCACGGTCAGCCGCCGGTCCTCGACCACCGCGGTGATCACTCGGGAAACATCCGTTGCCAGCGCCAGCGAGTCGATCGCCCGGCGCAACTCCCCTTCGCCGAGAAGCGACCTGTCGACGTTCACGGTCGCGGATCCCGAGGAGGACGTGGTCGTGCTCGACTGGGTTTCCTCCGCCCGGGCGGGCGCTTCCGGCGCGAACAGCTCCGCGCGGAACAGGAACAGCACGAGCGCCGCGCCGAGGGCGAACCCGAGGACCGCGAGCGCGCCGAACGCGCAGCCCTCCTCCGGTTCCTTCACCAGGCTGGATTCGGGGGCGGATTCGATCACCGCTTCGGCCACGCGGCGTTCCCACTCCGGTGACAGCCGCTCGACGACCTCCGCCTTCCACGGCCGGTCCGGCTGGTACCGCACGACGAGGACGTCGCCCGGCCGGTAATCCGGGAGGTCGACCAGGTTGATGCTGTGAGTGACCTTCGAACGGTAGGCCGCCTGGCCGTCGGGGGCGACGGTGAGGTCGAAGTAGACCGGGATGTCGCCCGTCTCGGTGCCGCCCGCGCGGAGGCCCTCGATCTTCGCGAGCGCGATCACCGGCGCGACCCTCGCCTCACGAGCACGCCGTGGCGCTCCGGCGAGATGGAGCAGGATTCCGTAGGCGATGGGGAGTCCGACGCCCGTGATCATCAGTGGCACGTACTCGATGACGATCCCCACGATGAACGCGCACAGGGTCGTCCCGGCGATGATCCCGGTCAGGAATCCGCGGGCGAGGGCGAGCGGCATGGGCGTGACTCCAGACTTCCGGGACGGGTCCGGTCAGTCTTGGGCGTACCTGGCGCTACCGAACCCAGGTTTCGACTTCCTAATCTCATTAGGCAAATCCAGAATGGACTATGGTACGGTGGCTGTCATGGCGAGAGCGGGACTGACCACGGAACGTGTGGTCCGAGCGGGTGCGGAGCTCGCCGACGAGATCGGCTTCGAGCACGTGACCCCCACGGAGCTCGCGAAGCGGTGCGGCGTCAAGACGGCGAGCCTGTATTCGCACGTGCGGAACGCCCACGAGCTGAAGACCGAGATCGCCCTGCTGGCCTTGGCCGAACTCGCCGATCTCGCCGCCGCCGCGGTGGCGGGACTGGCGGGCAAGGACGCGCTGATCGCCTTGGCGAACGTCCACCGTGACTACGCGCTCGAACACCCCGGCAGGTTCGCCGCCGCGAGATTCCGGCTCGCCCCGGAACAGGCGTCCACCAGCGCCGGTGTCCGGCACGCCGAGCTGATGCGGGCGATCCTGCGTGGCTACGACCTGGCCGAGCCGCACCGGACGCACGCGATCCGGCTGCTGGGCAGTGTGTTCAGCGGCTTCGTCGGCCTGGAGGCCGCCGGAGGTTTCAGCCACAGCACCCCCGGCTCACAGGAGAGCTGGACCGAGATCCTCGACGCGCTCGACGTCCTGCTGCGCGCTTGGCCACGAACGAAATGAACGGAAGAATGCCCACCACCCCGATCACCGCCGACCTCGTCCGCGGCGCGCTGGACCTCGAGTACACCGAGCGCGGCGTGCTCCCCCACCGGCTGCCCGCCAGGGCCAGGCAGCAGATCCCCGACGGCCAGCTGGCCATGGCGGAAGCGCAGCCGTCCGGCGTGCGGCTGGTCTTCCGCAGCACGGCGTCGCTCATCGAACTGGACGTCCTTGCCACCAAACGGGTCTTCGCCGGCATACCGCCCCGGCCCGACGGCGTCTACGAGCTGTACGTCGACGGCGTGCTCGCCGGGCACGCGAGCGTGACCGAGGGCGACACGATCACCGTCGACCTGGCCACCGGCACCGCGCGGCACCAGCCCGGCCCCGTCCGGACCCTGCGGTTCGACGGGCTGCCCGCGCACGAGAAGACCGTCGAGATCTGGCTGCCGCACAACGAAACGACACGGCTCGTCGCCCTGCGCACCGACGCGACCGTCCACAGTGTCCAGTCATCCGATCGCAAGACCTGGCTGCACCACGGCAGTTCCATCAGCCAGGGGTCCAACGCGGCGACCCCGACCGGGATCTGGCCCGCCAGTGCCGCGGCCATCGCCGGCGTGGAGCTGGTCAATCTCGGTTTCGGCGGCAGCGCGTTGCTCGACCCGTTCACCGCCCGCGCGATGCGGGACACGCCCGCCGACTTCGTCAGTCTCAAGATCGGGATCAACGTCGTCAACGCGGATCTGATGCGGCTGCGCGCGTTCGGCCCGGCAGTGCACGGTTTCCTCGACACCATCAGGGAAGGCCATCCCGCCACGCCGTTGCTGGTCGTTTCGCCGCTCTATTGCCCCATCCACGAGCACACGCCGGGGCCCGGCGAGTTCGACCCGGACGCCTTGCGGGAAGGAAAAGTGCGGTTCAGGGCGACCGGTGATCCTCAGGAGACCGCCGCGGGAAAGCTCACGCTCACCGTGATCCGCGACGAACTCGCCCGCATCGTCAAGGAACGGAGCGCGAACGATCCCCACCTTCGTTACCTCGACGGCCTCGAACTCTACGGCGAGGCCGACCACGCCGAGCTCCCGCTTCCCGACCACCTCCATCCGGACGCGGCCACGCACCGGCTCATCGGGGAACGCTTCGCCCGCTTGGCTTTCGACGCCTCGTGAGTGGTAAGGACGGTTAGAACCGTCCTTACCACTCACGAGCCCCATCGGTTACTGTGCGCGTATACCTCGGTAGCCCCGTTTGCGGGTACCTATTTTTCTTCCTGTCCAACGAAAGTCGGTATCCGCCACCGGTGCGGCGGATCACCATGATCGGCACCGGATCACCGGTGCCGGGTCGCCTTGGCCGTGCCCGGCGACCCCACTGTGTCCAGTGCGGCCACCCCTCGCGCTGGATCCTCCCTCGCGAAAGTGAGTCACCGGTATGCGCACAACCCCCTTGGCCCGTACCGCCACCACACTGGTGGCCGCGGCCGCGGCCGTCGGCTTCCTCGCCCCGTCCACGGCCACCGCCACCACCATCGCGGGCTACTCCCCCACGGTGCAGCACGAGGCCGTGACGTCCCTCGCCGCCGAAGCCGGGATCAGCCAGGCCGCCGCGGTCGAGTTCCTCCGGACGCAGACGGCCAGCGTCGAAACGCTGCGGAAGGTCACCGCGTCGCTCGGCTCCCGTGCCGCCGACGGTTACCTCGACGACGCCGCCAAACCGGTGGTGAACGTGCTCGACCAGGCCGCCGCCGACCAGGTGACCGCGACCGGCGCGCGGGCCCGAGTGGTCAAGCACTCCAGCGCGGCACTCGCGAGCGCGCAGAACGCCCTGCAGGCGTTGCCCACGGTCGCGCACACCTCGATCGGGCTCGACCCCAAGGCCAACCAGGTCGTGCTGACCATCTCCGACGCCGCGAAGGGCTCCGAGGCCCTCGTGAAGGCCGCGGAAGCGCTCGGCGACCGGGTCCGCGTGGAGCGGACCACCGGCGAGATGCACACCGCGATCTACAACGGCGAGGCCATCACCGGCGGCGGCACCCGCTGCTCGGCCGGGTTCAACACCAACCGCGGCGGCCAGAACTACATCCTCGACGCCGGCCACTGCACCCGCGCGGTGTCGCAGTGGAACGTCGGGCCGTCGCAGGGCGCCAGCTTCCCGACCAACGACTACGGCCTGATCCGCAACACCACCGGCAGCGCGCCCGGTGCGGTCACCCTGTGGAACGGCTCCACCCAGCGGATCGCGTCCGCCGGTTCGGCGACCGTCGGGCAGCGGATCAGCAAGAGCGGCAGCACCACCCGGCTCACCTCGGGTTCGGTGCAGCGGCTCAACGTCACGGTGAACTACGCCGAAGGCTCGGTGTACCAGCTGATCCAGACCAACGCGCTGGTCAACCCCGGCGACTCGGGCGGCTGCCTGTTCTCCGGCAGCGTCGGACTGGGCATCACCTCCGGCAAGGGCAGCGGCACCTCGTACTTCCAGCCGATCGGCGAAGCGCTGAGCGCCTACAGCGTCACGCTCAACCCGTAGGCACCTCCCGGGCCCCGGTCACCGCGACCGGGGCCCGGCCTGTGCGTGGAAGTGCTCGACGGCGTGATCACGGAACCGCCGTGCCGCGGCGGAAAGATAGGTGTCCTCGCGCCACGCGACGCTGAGCACGCGGCGGCAATCGGGATCGTCGACGTCGAGCCAGACCACCGTCCGGCTCGTTTCCGGCCGCAGTCCGAGCGAAGGCACGAACGCGAGCCCGAGGCCCGCGTCGATGAGCTGGAAGAGCACCGCGGCCTCGTCACCCTCGCAGACGATGCGGAGTTCGAGCCCGGCCTTCGCGAACAGGCGCTCGGCGAGGGCGCGCTGCCAGTATCCGGGGCGCGTGGTGAGAAAGGGCTCGCCTTCGAGGTCCGCCAGGCCGACGCGGCCACGCCCGGCCAGCCGGTGCCCGGAGGGCACGCAGAGGAACACCTGTTCGTCGAGCAGCACGCGGCTGCGGATGTCGTCGCCCGCCAAGGGCTGCGATGTGACGCACAGGTCGACGTCGCCGGATCGCAGCTTCTCCGCCATCCCCTCCGCCGACGCCTGGGACAGCCGCACGTCCACCAACGGGTGCTCGGGAACGAAGGTGCGAAGCGGCTCGGTGAGGGCGAGCAGGCTTTCGGCCGCGACGGTGACGGTGCCGCGTTCCAGCCCGGCGGCGTCGTCCAGCTCCTGCCGGGCGTCGTCGAGTTCGGCCAGCGCCCGGTCGACACGGCGGAGGAACGCGGTGCCGAACCGGTTGAGCCTGATCCGACGGCCGTGCCGGTCGAACAGCGGTACGCCGAGATCGGCTTCGAGCCTGGCCAGGGTCCGGCTGAGCGAGGGTTGCGCGACCCTTAGCTTCTCGGCCGCGCGGCCGACGTGTTCGAGCCGGGCGACGGTCTGGAAGTACCGGAGGGCCAGAAGATCCACTGCTGATACCTCGCCTGTTATGAACAGATAACCGATCTTGTCTTGGACAGCATAAGGCCTCGGCTCTTACGTTCGATCGCGTGAGTGAAACCCTGACCAGCCCGAGCCGGAAGGCGAACGGGACGCTGGTGGTGAACCGGGTGCTGGTGAGCGCCCACGCCGTCGCGATCATCGGCCAGCCGGTGTTCGCCGGCGGCTATCTCGGCGGCGATTACGACATGCTGTGGCTGCACCGCTGGGGCGCCGACGCGGTGTCGTACCTGGCGTACGCGCAGATCCTGGCGGCGTTGGTCCTCTGGCTGGTCCGCGGACCGCGCTGGCTGCTCTGGATCAGCCTGCTGCTCGCGGCGGGCGAGACCGCGCAGTACCTCGCCGGGATGGCGGGAGCGCTCGATCTGCACATCCCCCTCGGCGTCGCGCTGGTCACCGGTGCGGTGCTGACGACAATCGCCGTCTGGCGGCCGCAGACCTGGCGGGCGGGCCGATGAGCCGCCGCCTTCCCCGCAGGACCTTTCTCGGGCTCGCCGGCGGGGCCGGTGTCCTCGCCGCCGCCGGGATCGCGGCACCCCGTCTGCTGGCGCAAGGCGCGCCGGGGACCGGTGAGTTGCTGCGCAGCGGGCTCCCCTTGCCGGAACCCTTCCGGGTGCCGTTGCCGATCCCGCCGGTCCTGCGTCCACAAAGGACCGCCGACGCCGATCACTACACGATCACCCAGCGGGCGGCGACGGCCGAGATCCTGCCCGGTGTCCGGACGCCGATCTGGGGCTACGACGGGATATTCCCCGGTCCGACGATCGAATCCCGACGGGATCGGACGGTGGTGGCACACCATCGCAACGAACTTCCCGTGCCGACCGTCGTCCACCTGCACGGCGGGCACACCCCCGCCGAATCCGACGGCTACCCGACCGATCTCGTCCTGCCGCGGTCCGGCTGGAGCGGCGCGCACACCGGGCACGGCATGGTCGACGCCCGCGCCCGGATCTCGAACGGGGAGCGCGACTACGTCTTCCCGCTGCGGCAACGGGCCGCGACCCTGTGGTACCACGACCACCGCATGGACTTCACCGGTCCGGCCGTGTACCGGGGCCTCGCCGGATTCCAGCTGATCCGCGACGACGAGGAAGACGCGCTGGGGCTCCCGTCCGGGGAACGTGAACTGCCGTTGATGATCGCCGACCGTTCCTTCGACGAGCACGGCGAGTTCGCCTATCCCTCCCTCGACCGGACGCTGCGGACCACGCCGGGCGTCGAAAGTGCTTACGTGGAGGGTGTTTTCGGTGACGTGATCCTCGTCAACGGCGCGCCGTGGCCGGTGCACGAAGTCGCGGCCGCGCGGTACCGGCTGCGCTTCCTCAACGGCTCCAACGCCCGTCGCTACGACCTGGCGTTCGACCCGCCACCACCCGGCGGCGGCGGTTTCGTGCAGATCGGCGCCGACCAGGGCCTGCTCGACGCCCCGCGCGCACACGACCACCTCCCCATCGCACCGGCGGAACGGTACGACGTCGTCGTCGACTTCGGCCGGTATCCGGTCGGCACCGAAGTCACCCTCGTGAACCGGCTCGGCACCGGCTCGACCGCCCGGGTCATGCGGTTCGTCGTCGCGCGCCGCGCGGCGGACGACAGCCGTGTTCCCGCGAAGCTGAGCGAAATCCCGCCGCTCGCCCGCGAGCAGGCCACGACCACGCGCGACTTCTCGTTCCGCGCGGGCACCGTCCACGGTCGCGCGGGCTGGGTGATCGGCGGGGAACCGTTCTCACCGGATCTGATGTCGGCGAGCCCGCGCCTCGGCGACACCGAGATCTGGCGGTTCGTCGCCGACATCCACCATCCCGTGCATCTGCATCTGGTGGGATTCCGGATCCTGTCGCGCGGCGGGCGGCCGCCGGGGCCGTTCGACGGCGGTATCAAGGACACCGTCGATCTGGCCCCGGGCGAGTCGGCCGAGGTGATCGCGCGCTTCGACGGCTACCGCGGCCGCTACGTCTTCCATTGCCACAACGCCGAACACGAGGACATGGCGATGATGGCGAATTTCGAGGTGGTCTGACGGCGGTGCGGCAGGTGCCCCGCTCGTGAGTGGTAAGGACGGTTCTAACCGTCCTTACCACTCACGAGACCGGACGGGGTTGGTCAGCTCCCCGACGCCCTCGATCGCGACGGTGACCTCGTCCCCCGGCTCCATCGGCCCGACCCCGGCCGGGCTGCCGGTGAGCACGACGTCGCCGGGGCTCAGGGTGAACCAGCGGGTCACCCAAGCGAGGATCTCCGGCACCCCGAAGATCATCTCCCGGATGTCGGCCCGCTGGACGAGCCGATCGTTGATCCGCGTGGTCACTTCGAGGTCTCCGTTCTCGATGCCGGTGGTGATCCAGGGCCCGAGCGGCAGGAACGTGTCGGCACTCTTGGCCCGCGCCCATTGGCCGTCGGCCCGCCAGTCGTGCGCGGTGACGTCGTTGGCGCAGGTATAGCCCAGTACATGCACCAAAGCGTTCTCGACGGTCAGGTTCCGTGCGGTCCTGCCGATGACGACGGCCAGTTCTCCCTCGTACTCCAGGCGTTCGACCTCGGGTGGATGCAGGATCGGCTGTCCCGGGCCGGTGACGGCGTTGGGCGCCTTGAGGAACAGGGCGGGCCGCTCCGGCCAAGGGCGGCCTTTTTCCTTCAGCTGGCTGGGATAGTTGCTGCCGACGCAGACGATCGTGCGCGGCTCGCACGGCGCGAGTAGTCGGACCCCGGCGAGCGGGCCGACGACCTCACCCGCGCCGGCGGCCGGGTCGTAAGCGAATACGAGATCGCCGTCCACGCACCCGGTCCGAGCGGTTCCGCCGGCGTCGAAGCGGATCAGCCTCATGCCGGACCGCCGAGCGCCTCACGGACCAGTTCGAGCGGATGCCACGCCGTGCGGCCCGCACCGTGGAAGATCTGCTGACGGCACGAAACCCCGGTGGCGGCGACCAGCGTGCCCGCCGGTTCCTGTTCCAGCGCGGGGAAAAGACGGTCGCGCCCGACGGCCATCGACGTCTCGTAGTGCTCGGCCTCGAAACCGAACGAGCCCGCCATCCCACAGCATCCGGAGTCGATCTCGGCGACCTCCAGGCCCGGGATTCGGCGCAAGAGCGCCATCGTGGCGGCGGTGCCGACCTCCGCCTTCTGGTGGCAGTGGCCGTGGAAGACCACCCGCCGCCCGCTCAGCCACGAGCGTTCCGGAAGGTTCAGCCTGCCGTCGTCGATGGCCTCGACGAGCAGCTCCTCCACCTGACGGACGCGGTCCTTGACCTGCCGTGCTTCGGGAAGATCCGGTAGCAGCGCCAAAGTCTCGTCGCGCAGGGTGAACACGCAGGACGGCTCACAGCCGACGATCGGCGATCCCGGTTCGGTGTCGCGTGCCAAGGCCGTGACCAGTCCGGCTGCCTTCTTCTTGGCGTCGGCCAGCAGTCCTTTGGACAGGCTCGACCGTCCGCAGCAGCCCCCGGACGCGAGTTCCACCGCCCAGCCCGCGCTTTCAAGCAGCTCGATGGCCGCCTTGCCGATCCGCGGTTCGGTGAAGGTGGTGAAGGAGTCCGCGAGCCAGTTCACCGTGCCCGCCGTCCCCGGCGCCGTCACCCGGCGGCGGTTCCAGCGCACGAGGTTGTCCCGCACGAACTTCGGCAGCGGACGTTCGGCCTCGATGCCGACGGTCCGTTCCATGAGCTTGCGGAGCGGCCGGATCCGTCCGGGCACATTGGACAGTGGCGCGGTAGCCGAGCCGAGCCGGTTGAGGAACCGGATCGAGCCGAAGATCCGCGACCGCAACGGCGTGCCGTGCTCCTCGTGGTGCTGGTGCAGGGTTTCGGCCTTGAGCGAGGCCATGTCGACACTCATCGGGCATTCGCTCTTGCACGCCTTGCACATCAGGCACAGATCGAGGATCTCGTGCAGACGTTCCCCGCCGAGCGCGGCCTTCGGGTCCGGCTCGGAAAGAGCCTTGACCAGCGCGTTGGCCCGGCCGCGCGTGGAATGCTCCTCCTGCAGCGTGACCTGGTACGACGGGCACATCACGCCGCCGGTGGTCTTGCGGCACAGCCCGATGTTCATGCAGCGGTCGGCGGCGCCGCGCATCCCGCCGACGACCTCGAACGACAGCATCGTCCGCAGCGGCGGCGCGGGCGGCAGGGCGTCACGGTCGCGCAGGTTCTCGGTCATCGGGGGCGCGTCGACGATCTTGCCGGGATTCATCGTGCCCGCGGGATCGAAGAGTTTCTTGACCTGGCGCATGGCCTCGTAGAGTTCGTCGCCGAAGATCTCCCGGTTGAACTCCGAACGGGCGAGGCCGTCGCCGTGCTCGGAGGAGTTCACGCCACCGAATTCGGCCACGAGATCCTTGATCTTCTCCGCGACCGCGCGCATCGTGTCGACCTGGGCGGGGTCGGTGAGGTCGACGAACGGCCGGATGTGCAGGCAGCCGACCGAACAATGGCCGTAGAACCCGGCTTCCAGGCGGTGCTCGTCGAGGATTTCCTTGAACCGCGCGGTGTATTCGGCGAGGTGCTCGGGAGCGACGGCGGTGTCCTCGATGAACGCCAGCGGCCGCTTGGTCCCCTCCCCTGCCGCCATCAGCAGCCCGAGACTGGACTTGCGCACCTTGAGCAGCGCCGCCTGTTCGGCGGCCGTGACGAGCTTGAGCGTGTGATAGCCGTGGCCGTTGCGCTGCCAGAGCGCGGCGACCTCGTCGAGTTTGCCCGCGAGCCGAGTCTCGTCGTCGCCGGAAAAGGACACGAACAGCAGCGCTTCCGGATCACCGACGAGATGGTCGCCGAGATCGGCGTACTCGATCTTCCGCCGCGACAGATCGAGGATCGTCTTGTCCATCATCTCGACCTGATGCGGCTCACAGCTGAGCGCGTCGAGCGTCGCCGAGATCGCGCCGTGCGTCGTCGCGAAATGCCCGACCGCGTAGACGGTCTTCTCCGGCTTGGGTACCAGATCGACTTCGATCCTGGTGGCCAGCACGAGCGTGCCCTCCGCGCCGACGACGAACTTGGCCAGGTCGAAGGGTTTGCCGTCGCCATATCCGGCGAGGCGGTCGAGCCGGTAACCGCAAGCGCGCCGCCAGAACACCGGCATGCCCTTGGCGATGGCCTCCTCGTGTGCGGTGACGAGTGCGGGGAGGTCGCGGTAGATACGCCCCTCCAGGGTGTCCGCCTCGGCACGCCGCGAGCGTTCGGTCTCGCTCACCGGCTCCAGCCGGGCGGTGGAGCCGTCGGCGAGGACGACGTCCAGCGCGCGGACGTGATCGATGGTCATCCCGAAGGTCAGCGACCCGGAACCCGCCGAGTTGTTGCCGACCATGCCACCGATCGTGGCGCGGTTGCTGGTGGAGGTGTCGGGCCCGAACATCAGCCCGTGCGCGGCCGCCGCCTTGTTCAGCTGGTCCTGGACGACACCGGGTTCGACGACGGCGGTCCGCGCGACGGGATCGAGTGCGATGATCCGGTTCAGCTGCCGCGACAGGTCGAGTACCAGACCGGGGCCGACGGTCTGCCCGGCCAGGCTGGTGCCCGCACCGCGCGGGACGACGGGAATGCCGAACTCCGCCGCGGTGGCGACGGCGGCGGCGACGTCTTCGTGGTCGACCGGGAACACGACCCCGCGCGGCATGATCGAGTACATGCTCGCGTCGCGGGAGAACAGGTGGCGCGTGTAGTCGTCGAAGGCGACGTCCCCCTTGAGCCGCGTGCGCAACGCTTCTTCGAGAAGACTGGTCATCGCCGGGCCCTCAGTCGTTCCGCAGCACGTCGAGGGCGTCCTGCAGCCCGCGTGGATCGGCGGGGGCGCCGGCGAGCGTCAGTCCCATTTGGACTCCCGCGAGGGTGCCGGCGAGGGTGAGATCGTTGAACGCGCCGAGATGCCCGATCCGGAAGATCTTCCCGGCGAGTTTGCCCAATCCCGCGCCCAAGGACATGTCGAACCGGTCGAGGATGATCGCGCGGACCTTGTCGGCGTCGATCCCTTCGGGCATCAGGACCGCGGTCAGCGCGCCGGAATGCTCGCGCTCGTCCTGGCACAGGACCTCCAGGCCCCAGCCGCGAACGGCGGCACGCGTGGCGGCGGCGTGCCGGGCGTGGCGCGCGAAGACGTTCTCGAGGCCCTCTTCGTAGAGCAACCGGAGAGCCTCCCGCAGGCCGTACATGAGGTTGGTATTGGGGGTATACGGGAAGAATCCGCGTTCGTTCGCGGTGAGCATCGGGCCCCAGTCCCAGAAGATCTTCGGCAGGCTCGCGGTTTTGGCGGCGTCGAGGGCCTTGTCGCTGATCGCGTTGAAACTCATGCCGGGCGGGAGCATGAGGCCCTTCTGCGAGCCCGCGACGGTGACGTCGACGCCCCATTCGTCATGCCGATAGTCGATCGAACCCAGCGACGAGATGGTGTCGACCAGCAGCAGCGCGGGATGTCCGGCGGCGTCGATCGCGGCCCGGATTTCCGGGATTCGGCTGGTGACACCGGTGGAGGTCTCGTTGTGGACCACGCAGACGGCCTTGATCCGGCGCGCGGTGTCGGCGGAGAGCCTGTCGGCGACCGCCTCGGGGTCGGCTCCGTGCCGCCAGTCGCCCGGCACGAAGTCGACGTGCAAGCCCAGCCCTCGCGCCATTTCCTGCCACAGCGTGGCGAAATGCCCGGTCTCGAAGGCCAGGACGGTGTCGCCGGGGCTGAGCGTGTTGGTCAGCGCCGCCTCCCACGCGCCGGTCCCGGTGGCGGGGTAGATGACGACCGGGTTCGTGGTGCCGAACACGGGCTTGATGTCGCGCAGCAGCCGCGTCGCCAGGTCCTGGAACTCCGGGCCGCGGTGGTCGATGGTCGCCGCCGACATCGCCCGGAGCACCACGTCGGGCACGTTCGTCGGACCCGGGATCTGCAGGAAATGCCGTCCGGCCGCGTACGTCATATGCGCCTCCACGCTCGGCTTCGAAATGTTCCACGGGCGAAACCTTGGTCTCGCCGGTTGAACGGTATACCGTGTACCGAACTCCGTCGAGGGGGTACCCGGAACTTCGACCCGATTCCCTGAATGTGTCAGCGCCGACCGCAGAGGATTCCGATGTCCATACAACTCGTCACAGTCGTGGCGCTCGCCCTGGTCTTCCTGATCGCGACCGTGCTTCCCGTCCACATGGGAGCGTTGGCGTTCGTCGCCGCCTTCGTGATCGGCACCGCCTTCGCCGGAGAGAGCACCGACGACATCGTCTCGGGCTTTCCCGGCGATCTCTTCGTCATCCTGGTCGGGGTGACGCTGCTGTTCGCGATCGCCAAAGGCAACGGCACCGTCGACCGGCTCGTACACCTGGTGGTACGAGCCGTCGGCGGGCGGATCGCCCTGATCCCGTGGGTGATGTTCGTGGTCACCGCCGCCCTGACCGCGGTCGGCGCGGTGGTACCGGCGGCGGTGGCGATCATCGCGCCGATCGGCATGGGATTCGCCCGCCGCTATTCGATCAACCCGATGCTGATGGGCCTGCTGATCATCAACGGCGCCAGCGCGGGCGGCTTCTCCCCCATCAGCATCTTCGGCAGCATCGTCAACGGCGTCGTCGCCCGCGACAACCTGCCGAGCGATCCGGGACTGCTGTTCGCGTCTTCCTTCGCCTTCAACCTGGTGCTGAGTGTCGTGGTGTTCCTCCTCTTCGGCGGCCGAGAACTGATCCGCCGGTCGTCGGCCAAAGCCAAGGTCGCCGCGCTCGCGCACAGCGGTTCCTCGGGGGTGACCACGTTGACCAGCACACCTTCCAGCGGTGGCACCGAAGAGCCCGAAGAACGACTTCCGCTCACTCGCGACCACGTGTTCACGTTGATCGGGCTGGCGGCACTCGCGGTGGGCGCGCTGGTGTTCAAACTCGACGTCGGTTTCACCGCGCTGACCGTGGCGACGGTGCTGTCACTGGTCTCGCCGGGTTCGGCCAAGGCGGCCATCGGCGAGGTGGCGTGGCCGACGGTGCTGTTGATCTGCGGGATCGTCACGTTCGTCTCGCTGATGGAGCGGGTCGGCACGATCGACTGGCTCGGCAACCTGGTGACGCGGATCGGTTCACCGCTGCTGGCCGCGATCCTGATCTGCGCGATCGGCGCCGTGGTCTCGGCGTTCGCGTCGACGACCGGGATCCTCGGCGCGCTCATCCCGCTCGCGGTGCCGTTCCTGCTGGCGGGCGAGGTCGGCGCGGTCGGGATGATCGTCGCGCTGGCGATCTCGTCTTCGGTCGTCGACTCGTCGCCGTTCTCCACCAGCGGCGCGCTGGTCGTGGCCAACGCGCCCGCCGGCCAGAACGACAAGGTGTTCCGGGGCTTGATGATCTGGGGGTTCAGCATGTGCGCGATCGCGCCGATCGCGACCTGGCTGCTGTTCATCCTGCCCGGCTGGGGCTGAAAGGAGCTTTCGCCGCATCTCACGCGGTGAAGGGAGCTTTCCTCGCGTCACACGCGGGGGAAAGCTCCCTTCACCGGCTCCGGCGTTCGGCCAGCCAGCGTTCCGAATCCGGGGTGCCGCCGTCGAGCTGGTCCACCACCGCGTCGAGGAAGCTGCCATGCCCGTGATCGGTCAGCGCCCGCAGCACCGCTTCGGGGTCTCCGCCCTCGATGATCGCGAGCAGCTCGCGGTGCCGCTCGACGTTCTGCATCAGCGATTCAGTGTCGCGGCGGGCGCTGCGGTTGAGCGCCATGCACAGCTGCATCTGCAGGGAAAGCGCGCGATAGGCCTCGGTCACCCGCTCGTGCCCGGCCAGCGCGACGATCGACTGATGGAAGTCGTACTTCCGTTGCGTGAACACACCTTCGTCGCCATCGCGGCCCGCCTGCTCGAAGGCCACGAGAGCGTCCCGGCACGCCTGCAACCGCTCCGGCGAACGGACCGGGATCCCGATCCGGACGGCGAAGGCTTCGAGTTCTTCGCGCAGGGTGACGATCTCGTAGACGTCGTGGCGGGTCAGCGGGCGGACGATGACGCCGCGCCGCGGATGGGGCACGACGAGCCCCTCGAAGGCCAAGACCTGCAACGCTTCGCGCAGCGGCGGGCGGGACACCCCGAGCCGCTCGGTGAGCTTGGCCTCGACCAAACGCGTACCGGGCGGGAGTTCGCCGGAAAGTATCATCGCGCGCAGTGCCTGGGTGGCCAGATCGGCCATGCTCGGCGGCGCGACGATCCGGCCGTCCTCGTCCTGCACGGAACTCATGGTCATACGGACCCTCCTGTCTGTATACGGTATATCAATCACCGATGTCGCGCCTGAGCGGTAGGTCACTTCTAATTCGGTTGGACATTCCGTCCAACGCTTATACAGTCGGTCTCGTGACCAACGAGCATCCGTATCCGCCCGCTTTCCGCAGCGGCGACCTGGTTTCCGTGTCCGGGCGGCTCGGCGTGACCGGCACCGGGCGACTGGCACCCGGCGGATTCGACGCCGAATGCCCGCAGGCCTTCGCCAACCTCGACGCCGCACTGCGTTCGGTGGGCGCGACACGGGCGGACGTGGTGAAGGTCGTCGTCTACCTGACCGACATCGCCGACCGCGACGGCCTCAACCGGGTCTACGAGGAGTTCTTCTCCGAGCCAAGGCCCGCCCGTACTTGTGTCGGGGTCGCGTCCCTTCCCTACGGCGGGGTCGTCGAAGTCGAGGCGCTCGCCCGAGTACGCGATGTCTGAGCAGGACGCGATCCTCGACGCGCTCGCCCCGGTCGCCGACGGCATCGCGGCCACGCTCGGCTCCTTCTGCGAGGTCGTGGTCCACGACTTCCGCCGCCCCGAGAAGTCGGTGGTCGCGATCGCCGGATCGGTCACCGACCGATCCGTTGGCGGGTCGATGAGCGAGATCGGCATGGGCCTGCTCGCCCGCGGTGACGACGCCGAAGACCAGCTGAACTACGTCACGAGGACGGCGTCCGGGAAACTCGTGAAGTCTTCGACCATGCTGCTGCGCGACAGCGGCGGCTCGGTGTTCGGCGCGCTGTGCGTGAACCTCGACGTCACCGCGCTGGGCCAGCTGCGGACGCTGGTCGGCGAGCTCGCCGATGTCGGCACCGCCACCGAAACGCCGACCACCACCTTCGGCGACGACGTCGACGCCGTGGTCGACGCGATCGTCGACGAGCATCAACTCCGGCTGAACAAACCGTGGACCGCCCTCAGCCGCGAAGAACGTCTCGACCTGTTCCGCAGCCTGCACGCGCGTGGCGTGTTCGCCGTGCGGCGGGCCGTGCCCCAGGTCGCGGCGCGGATCGGGATCTCCCGCGCCTCCGCCTACAACTATCTCGCCGAAATCCGTGAGCAAGGAGCATCATGACCGCCCCCGTGACCATCGACGACATCCGCGACGCGGCCGCCCGCCTGGCCGGGGTCGCGCACCGGACCCCGGTCGTGCGTTCCCGCACCCTCGACGACCTCGTCGGCGCCGAGGTCTTCCTCAAGTGCGAGAACCTCCAGCGCGTCGGGGCGTTCAAGTTCCGCGGCGCGTACAACGCCGCTTCCCGGCTCTCGCCGGAGCAGCTGGCCAAGGGCATCGCCGCGTACTCCTCCGGCAACCACGCGCAGGCCGTCGCGCTCGCCGCGCGCGAACTCGGGAGCGGCGCGGTCATCCTGATCCCGGAGGACACCCCTCAGTCCAAAAAGGACGCCACCGCGGGCTATGGCGCCGAGATCGTCACCTACGACCGCTACACCGGTGACCGCGTCGCCATCGGCGAGGCACTGGCGGCCGACCGCGGTCTCGCGCTCATCCCGCCCTACGAGCACCCGCACGTGATCGCCGGCCAGGGCACCGCGGCGCTGGAACTGCTGGAAGACACCGATTCCCTGGACACCCTCGTCGTCCCGATCGGCGGTGGTGGCCTGATCGCGGGCAGCTCGACCGCCGCGAAGGCCCTGCGGCCCGGCATCCGGGTGGTCGGCGTCGAACCCGCCGCGGGCGACGACACCAAACGCTCGCTTGAGGCCGGGGAACGCGTGTCGATCCCGGTGCCGCGGACCATCGCCGACGGCCAGGCCGCTTCCATCCCCGGCGAACTGACGTTCTCGATCAACCGACGGCTCGTGGACGACGTCGCGCTGGTCACCGACGAGCAGATCCGGGACGCGATGCGGTTCGCGTTCGAGCGGCTGAAGCTCGTCATGGAGCCGAGCGGGGCCACCGGTCTCGCCGCGCTGCTCAGCGGTCAGGTCTCCGCCTCTGGCCGGGTCGGGGTGATCATCAGCGGCGGGAACGTCAGCCCGGAACGCTTCGCCGAACTGATCGCCGGCTGACCTCTCCGCATTTCGTCCTCTAAATGCGGCAGGCCGTGAAGGACCCACGGTGCTGGTGTCGCGAAAGCCACTTTCGGAACGTTGAAGGTTGCGAAAGTGGCTTTCGCAACGCCTCGGCGAGGGCCGAACGCGTGACTCGCGTGATCAGACGCCGAACTCGCGTGATTGCAGGCGTAACTCACGTGATTGGAGGCGGGACTCGCTGTGCCGTGTCTGATCACGCGAGTTACGCCGCCAAGCACGCGAGATCCGGCTTTGATCACGCGAGTTCCGCCTGCAATCACAGGCCTAGGCCGCCGGCCAGCACCGGCCACGAGTTCCGCAGGGCCCGCTGCCAGTAGGGCCAGCTGTGCGTACCGTCGCCGTAGTAGTCGACGGTCGCCGGGATTCCTTTGGCCTTCAAGCGGTCCGTGAAGGTGACCGACGAGGCCAGCGCCTGGGGTTCGAAGATGTCGGACTGGCCCGGCGGGTCGAGGGGGCCGGTCTTCCCGTTACCGCAGGAGATGTACAACGCCGTGCCGCGCAGGCCGTCGATGTTGTCGTACGGGTTGTTCGCCGTCCAGATCGGCCGCATACCCCAGCTGTCGCCCCAGAGTTCGAGGTAGTTGAAGATCCCCGCGCGGGCCAGGATCCCCTGGATGAACAGCGGCGCTCCCTGGTTAAGGGTGTTCGGTACCCCGCTGTAGGACGCCGCCGCGGCGAACATCCCCTTGTGCTTGTACGAATACGCGAGCGCGCCGTAGCCGCCGATCGACAGCCCGGCGACCGCCCGGCGGGTGCCCGCCCGGTAACCGCGTTCGACGATCTGCCGCACCTCCAGCGTGTGGAAGGTATCCCAGTCGGGAGTGCTCCTGAGCCCGAAGTTCCACCACTTCGTGTACATGCCGGCCGGGCCGCCCGTCGGCATGACGACGAGGGCGTCCTTGTCGGCGGTGAACGCCTTGACGTCGGTGAACTGATCCCACGACCGGTAGTCGACCGGTTCGCAGCAGCCGTGCAGCAGGTACAGCGTCGGCCAGGTCCGTGTGGGTTGCGCGGCCCAGCCGGCCGGCACCAGCAGCCGGACCATGCCGGTGGTGCCGAGCGCGGGCGAACTGATCTTGAGGTCGACCGTGCGCGCGTCCAGCCAGGTCTCTTCGACGACCTTCGCCCCGTTGTCGGCGGAGACCGGCGCGGGTGCCGCGCTCGCGGGGACCGGGCTTCCGAGCAGGGCCACCATGGCCAGCGCCAGCAGACCCCACCGCCTCCTTCGCTTCATCACTTCTCCTCGCTCACAACGGGATGTTTCCGTGTTTCTTGGCCGGGAGGGTCTGCCGTTTGGTCCGCAGCGCGTGCAGGGCCCTCGCCACCTGAAGGCGGGTCTGCGACGGCGCGATGACCTGATCGACGTAGCCGCGTTCCGCCGCCAGGTAAGGGTTCGAATGCCGTTCGCGGTACGCCTCGGTGAGCCGCTTTCGTTCGGCGGTCCGCTGTTCCGGTGGCAGCGCGGCGAGTTCGTTCCGATGCAACACCCGCACCGCGCCCTCGGCGCCCATCACCGCGATCTCGGCGGTGGGCCACGCCAGATTGACGTCCGCGCCGAGGTGTTTCGACCCCATCACCGCGTAGCCGCCGCCGTAGGCCTTGCGGATCACCACGGTCACCTTCGGCACGGTCGCCTCGGCGTACGCGTAGATCAGTTTGGCGCCACGCCGGATGATCCCGTGCCGTTCCTGCGCCTCACCGGGCAGGTAGCCGGGGACGTCGGCGAGGGTGAGGATCGGGATGCCGAAGGCGTCGCAGAACCGGACGAAGCGCGCCGCCTTCTCCGAGGCGTCGATGTCGATCACGCCCGCCTGGTGGCGTGGCTGGTTCGCCACGACGCCGACCGTGCGGCCCCGCACCCGGCCGAACGCGCAGATCATGTTCGGCGCGAAGGCACTGTGGATCTCGGTGAACTCGCCGTCGTCGACGAGCCGCGAGATCACCTCGGTCATGTCGTAGGCCTGGTTCAGCGAATCGGGCACCAGCCGGTCGAGTTCGAGATCGGCCGCGGTGAGCTCGGGATCGGTCTCGTCGGCGTACTCCGGCGCGGCGTCGAGGTTGTTGGACGGCAGATAGCCGAGCAAGGTCTGCACCCAGTCGATGGCGTCGTGCTCATCGGCGGCCCGGTGGTGGGCGTTCCCGGAGACCTCGCTGTTCACCGCGGCGCCGCCGAGCCGCTGGGCGGTGACCCGCTCGCCGCTGACGGCGTGCACGACGTCCGGGCCGGTGACGAACATATGCGCGGTCTCGTCCACCATCACGGTGAAATCGGTGATCGCCGGCGAGTACACCGCCCCGCCCGCGCACGGTCCCATGATCAGCGAGATCTGCGGGATGACGCCGGACGCGAGCGCGTTGCGCCTGCCGAGTTCGGCGTAGTAGGCCAGCGAGACGACGCCTTCCTGGATCCGGGCGCCGCCGGAGTCGTTGATGCCGACCACGGGACAGCCCAGCGTCATCGCCAGGTCCATCACCTTGAGGACCTTCTCGCCGAAGACCTCGCCCATGCTGCCGCCGAACACGGTGAAATCCTGGGAGAACACGCAGATCTGCCTGCCGTCGACGGTGCCGTGCCCGGTCACCACACCGTCGCCGTAGGGCCGGTTGGCGTCCATCCCGAACTCGGCGCACCGGTGCCGGGCGAACTGGTCGAGTTCGACGAAGGAACCCTCGTCCAGCAGCAGCTCGACCCGTTCGCGCGCGGTCAGCTTGCCTTTGGCGTGCTGCCGGTCGACGGCCCGTTTCTCGGCGGTACGGAGATCTTCCCGCCGGGCAGCGAGATCGGCGATCCGGAACGCCGTCGTGTCGGTCATGGCCGCGCCGCCTTGGGCGCGCCGAGCCGGGACGCGAGCGCCTCGGCGACCACTTCGACGTGCGGCGGGTCGATCATCGACAGGTGATCGCCCGGCACCCGCACCACCTCCAGATCCGTGCAGAAGGCGTCCCAGCCCAGCGTTTCGTCGGTGCGCAGATACCGAGGGTCGAGCGTGGTGGTCAGCGGATGCGGGTCCTGCGCGCGCAGCAGCAGCACCGGCCCGGCATACGGCTCCGGCTGGTAGCGTTCGGCCACCCGCGCGTCCACATAGGACTCGTACTGGTGCCGCAGCACGCCGTGCCCCATCCCGGGCACCTTCGCGGCGAGCGTACTGATCACCAGCCGGATCTGTTCGTCGTCGCCGAGCCGGACGAGGTCTTCACGCGGGATGTCCAGCGGGACACCGTAGGTCCGCTCGACATGTTCGGCGAAGCGGTCGAACCGGTCCAGCAGGATCTCCTGCGCCGGTATCCCCGGCGCGGGCAGCGGCAGGATGCTGTCGATCATGAACACGAGGTCGACCCGCTCCCCCGCCGCCGTCAGCCGCCGGGCGGTCTCGTAGGCGAGGCAGCCGCCGAACGACCAGCCACCCAGCCGGTACGGGCCCCGCGGCTGGATCTCCCGGATCAGCTCGAGATAGCAGTCGGCCTTGTCCTCGACCGTGTCTTCTTCGTCGATCCGTTCGAGCCCGTAGACGGGCCTGCCCTCCGGCAGCAGGCGGACGAGCCCTTCGTAGACACTCGTCGGGCCGCCCGCCGGATGGAACAGGAACACCGGATCCGTGCCCCCCTCACGCAACGGCCGGACAGGGCAGCCTCCTCGTCCCTCGATCGCGTCACGCAGCAGATCGGCCATCGCGGCGATCGTCGGCGTGGCGAAAAGCCGTTCGGGAACGGCTCCGAGTTGCCCGGCGAAGACCACGCGCAGCCGCTCGGCCGTTTCGGCGTCGCCACCGACGGCGAAGAAGTCGTCATGGACGCCGGGTTCCGCGCCGCCGAGTTCCGCCTGCCAGTGCCGGGCGATCCAGCGTTCGGCCGGATCGCGAGGCCCGACGGCCGCGTTCGGTCCGGGCGGCCGTGCGACCGCCTCGCCGAATCCGGCCTGTTCCGCGAGATGGTCGGCGAGTTCGCCGAGGCTCGCACCACGCAGCAGCAGCGGGATCGGCAGTGGCAGACCGAAATCGCGTTCCACGACTCCCCTGGCGCGCATCGCGGTGAGGGAGTCCAGGCCGAGCCGGGTGAGCGGAGCGTTCCGGTCGATCTCGTCCGCGGCGAGGCCGAGCATCCCGGCGACGAGCCCGGCCAGATAGTCGGCCAGCATCTCGCGGGCGGCATCCGGCAGCGCCGCCCGCAGCGCTTCCAGTCCGTCCCAAGTGGACTGCCCGGCGACCGGTTCGTCCCGCGGTACCAGCAGCTCGAAGAACGGCCGACCGGCCAGCCTCGGGAACAGGGCCAAGACGGTCCCGGCGTCGACGCGGGCGATCCCGGTCGAGGCACGGTCGCGTCGCAGCACGGCGTCCAATGCCGCCAGCGCCTCCTCCGTACCGAGCGGTTCGAGCACGGGGTTGCGGTTGCCGACGGCCGCCCCGGCCTCGCCCCACGCGCCCCAGCCGATGGTCGCCGCCGGGAGTCCGGCGGCCCGGCGCCAGGCGACGAGCGCGTCCACCCACGCGTTCGCGGTGGCGTAGGCGGCCTGCCCCGGCGATCCGAACAGCGCGGCGGCCGACGAGTACGTCAGCCACCAGTCGAGTTCGTGCCCGGCCGTCGCTTCGTGCAAACGCCACGCCCCCAGCGCTTTCGCGCGCCAGACGGCCCCGACGGCGTCTTCGTCGAGACCGATGGCGGCACCGTCGGAGAGCACACCGGCCGCGTGCAGCACGCCACGCAGCGGCAGCCCGCCGTCGGTCGCGGCCGCGACCAGCGTTTCGGCCGTTCCCGACGCCGCGATGTCTCCCGTCACCACGCGGACGTCGACGCCCCGCTCACGCAAATCCGCCAGCAGCGGTTCGACGGAGGGGCTCGCCCCACTCCGGCCGGAGAGGACGAGCCTGGTCGCGCCGCGTCCGGCCAGCCAGTCCGCCGCGACCAGGCCGAGGCCGCCGAGACCACCGGTGATCACATAAGCGCCTTCGCGCACAACGGTTTCGTGGCCAGGCCCGCCGAGTTCCGGCCGGGCCAGCACTCTCGTGTACCGGACGCCCTCGCGCCAGGCGATCTCGTCGTCCGGCGCGTCCGCGCGGAGCTCCGCCGCCAGCTTGCCGACCCAGAGCCGGGCGGGATCCGGCTCGGCGTCGAAGTCGACCTGGCTCGCCCGCAGCTCGGGATGCTCGAAGGCGAGAACGCGGACAAGTCCGCGCAGCCAGGCCTGGCCGGGGTCTCCGGGCTCGCCGGGTTCGACGGCCGACGCGCCCGCGCTGACGAACCACAACCGCGGCGCGCCTTCGGCCACTTCGGCGAGGACGCCGGAGACCGTCGCGACCATCCGCGCGTCCCGCATCGGGTCGATCCCGCCCGGCCCGGCGCAAACCAGGACTCCCGTCACCTCGCGGGCTCTCAAGGCTTCCGCCAGCGCGGCCCGGTCCCCGAGTGGAACGGTCACCAGTTCGTCCCCGGCGAGCCGGTCACGCAGCTCCGTCAGCCACGGCGCGTCCTCGTGCAGGACGACCCAGCGGCGCTCGCCCGGTGCGGCCGGCGGCAGGCCGGCCTGCCGCCAGACCGTCTCGAACAGCAGATCCGCCATCGGCACCGGCAGCGACGAACGCTGGAACCGGCGGCAGTAGACCTCGCGGAACTCGACCAGGACGACGTCGTCGGCGTCGACCAGCTGGACACCACCGACCAGGCCGTCACCCGCCGGATCGAGCGAATCGAGCACGGCGTCGACCCGGACACCGCGGCGAGGGTCACCGGCGAGGACGACCTCGCCCAAGGTCAGTGGGAGGAACACGCCGTCGGCCTCGCGCAGCACGTCCCCCGCGGCCGCGGCCAGCGCGTGCAGGCAGGCGTCGGCGATCACCGGATGCAGGACGTACGCCGGATCGCCGGCGGGCAGGGTGATCGACGCCGAAGCCCGGCCGGGGGCCGCCAAAACGTCGCTCAGCCCACGGAAAGCGGGACCGTAGCTCTGCCCCATCCCGGCCAGCACCTGATACAGATCGATCGGCCGCGCCTCGTCGCCGACGGCGCCGAACGGCACCACCGCGGTGTTCCCGTCGCGGACCCGGGCGGTGGCGTGCCGCACCCAGCCGCCGTCGGCGGACCGCGCGTAGACGTCCACTTCGGACGGTCCGGTGCTCAGGCTGGTCGTCACCTCGGTGTGCGCGGCCAGCGGGAGGACCCGATGCAGTTCGAGACCGCCGACACGCAGCTGCCCGGCGGGCCTCCGGACCGATTTCGCCGCCGCGAGCGCGAGTTCCAGGAATCCGGCGGCGGGGAACAGCGGGACCCCCATCGCCGCGTGGTCGGCCAGCCAGGGCAGCGTCTCGGTTCCGACGTCCGCGCTCCACAGGTGTCCGCCGCCGGTCGGTTGTTCGATGTGGACACCCAGCAAGGGATGCGCGCCACCGGATCGGAGCGCCGGGCGCCGCGGCCAGAACCGCCGGTGCCGCCAGCGCGGTCCGGACAGCTCGACCGGAAGCGGCCGGGGGCCACCGTCGTCGAGTACGACGGGCAGCCCGAGGGTGTGGAGCCGGGCGAGCGTGGTCAGGAACGCCAGCCGCTCGTCGATCTTGCGGCTCGCCGACGGCAACGCGACCGCTCCGGTGCTCTGTTCGATCGCGGCCAGCGCCACCGGATGCGGCGAGATCTCGACGAACACGCCGTACCCGTCGGCGGTCGCCGCCGCCAGGGCCTGGCTGAACCGCACCGGACGCCGCAGATTCGCCGCCCAGTAGTCGACGTCGAATACCGGAGTCCACTGTGGATCATCGAGAACGCTGCTGTAGCAGGGAATCTCCACCGGTGCCGGAGACAGCCCGCCGAGCTCGGCACGGAACCGGCCGAGAACGGCGTCGACGGCCTCCGAATGCCCCGCCCCGCCGACCGGTAGCCGTTTCGCCAGCCTGCCGAGGCTCTCGACATGCGACACCAGAGCCTCGACCTGTTCGGCTCCGCCGCTGACGGTGCACTGCACCGGCGAGGCGTAGACCGCGACGGTGATCCCGGGGAAATCCGCTTCCAGGTCGGCGAGTTCGGCCGGGGACAGTTCGACCACCGCCATCGCGCCGTCGCCCGAGGCGTCGACCTCGGCCAGCAGCCGGGCGCGGGTGGCCATCACGCGCAGGCCGTCGGCGACGTCCAGCGCACCGGCGACGACGGCGGCCGCGACCTCGCCCATCGAATGCCCGAGCACCGCGGCCGGGACGACACCGTGCGCACGCCAGAGCCCGGCGAGGGCGAGCTGCATGCCGAACAACGCGAGTTGCGTCGCGCCGAGGTCCGGCGGGTCGTACTCGCCGGAGAACACCGCGCGCAGGGAGAAGCCGGCTTCGGCCAGGAACACCGGATCGAGTGCCTCCACCTCGGCCCGGAACGCGGGCTCGGTGCCCAGCAGGACGCGGCCCATCCCGGGCCACTGGGAGCCGTAGCCGGAGAAGACGAACACGACGCCGGACACGGATCCGGCCTCGCCGAGGACGACGTCACCGCTCTCGCGTCCGGCGGCCATCGCCCGCAAGGCCGCGGCCACCCGGTCGCGTCCCGCCGCGACGACCGCGCCACGGACGGGCAGATGGTCCCGGCTCCTGGCCAGCGTCGCGGCGACCGTGTCGAGCGAGACCTGCCGGTGAGCGGGATCTTCCAGCCAGTCCGCCAGATCGGCGGCCCGCGCCCGGAGCACCTCGGCCGAGCGAGCGGAGAGCGCGAACACCCGCGAATTCCCGGTTTCCTTCCCCCGGGCGGCGAACGACGCGGCAGGCCACTCTTCGAGGACGACGTGGGCGTTGGTGCCACCGAACCCGAACGCGGAGACCCCCGCGCGCACGACGTCGGAGTAACGCGGCCAATCCGTCCCGGTGTCCACCACGCGCAGGCGGAGCCCGGCGAAATCGACATGCGGGCTGGGTTCGTGATGATGCGGGGTCGGCGGCAGCCGCCGGTGGACCATCGCGAGGACGACCTTGATCAGCCCGGCCATCCCCGCCGCGCCTTCCAGATGGCCCAGGTTCCCCTTCACCGAGCCGATCAGGAGCGGGCGGCCGGGTTCGCGGCCGGCTCCCAGCACCTCGCCGAGCGCGCCCGCCTCGATCGGGTCGCCCACCTCGGTGCCGGTCCCGTGCGCCTCCACGTAGTCCACAGAGGACGGTTCGACGCCCGCCGCCGCGTACGCGTCACGCAACAGATCCGCCTGCGCGCCGGGGCTGGGTGCCACGAGACCGTTCGACCGGCCGTCGGAGTTGACCGCGCTGCCGCGGATCACCGCGAGCACCCGGTCGCCCTCGCGGCGAGCGGCCTTCAGCGGTCTCAGCACGATCACCCCGCAGCCCTCGCCGCGGGCGATACCGTCGGCGGCGGCGTCGAAAGGTTTGCAGTGCCCGTCCGGGGCCAGCACCCCGGCCCGCTCGAAGGACGCGGTGACCGCGGGTGAGAGCAGCAGGTTCACCCCGGCGACGAGCGCCGTCCCGCATTCGCCGCGGCGGAGGCTCTGCACCGCCTGGTGCACCGCGACCAGCGACGACGAGCACGCGGTGTCGAGCGTGAGACTCGGGCCGCGCAGGTCGAACAGGTACGACAGCCGGTTCG
The DNA here is from genome assembly GCF_042723975.1 of Amycolatopsis sp. NPDC058340. Lineage (NCBI taxonomy): Bacteria > Bacillati > Actinomycetota > Actinomycetes > Pseudonocardiales > Pseudonocardiaceae > Amycolatopsis > Amycolatopsis sp. NPDC058340. The sequence continues at coordinate 134,357 of NZ_JBHXIB010000006.1, forward strand.
CGGCGATACTCGTCGCCGCGCCGGTGGCGGACCAGACGTCGACGGTGGCGGGGTCGGCCATCGTCAGGTGGCCGTACTCTCCCGCCGAGAGCCCGACGAACACCCCGGTGCGGCTTCCGCGCAGCGTGGACGGCGGGATGCCGGCGTGTTCCAGCGCCGCCCACGCGACTTCGAGCAGCATCCGCTGCTGGGGGTCCATGGTTTCGGCCTCACCCGGCGTGATGCCGAAGAACTCGGCGTCGAAACCGGCGACGTCGCCGAGGAAACCGCCGCGGGCGGGGATCTCCCAACGGTCTTCCGGGACCTCGCGGATGCCGTCGCGTCCGGCGTCCAGGAGCCGCCAGTACTGCTCGGGCGACTCGACACCGCCCGGCAAACGACAGCCGACACCGACGATAGCGATCGGCTCCTCTTCACGGCCTTCGCCGCCGACGACCGCGGCCTCCTCCACTGTGGACAGACGAGCGGCGAGCGCGGTGATCGTCGGGTACTGCCACACCAGCGTCGGCGGCAACGGACGGCCGAGGTGCCTGCCCAGGTCCGCGGCCAGTTCCATCGACTCGCGTGAGGAAAGCCCGCTCTCGTGCAGTGGCCGGTCGGGATCGACCTGGGCGGCGGGCGCCCCGGTCCGCTCGGCCACCCGCGCGACGAGCCAGGCGCGGATCTGGCCGGTCACCCGAGCCGCCGGGCGGTCAGCGAACCGTCCAAATAGGACTTCCGGCACAGGGCCCGGCTGATCTTGCCGCTCGACGTGCGCGGAACCTCGCCTGGGGCGAGGAAGACGACGTCGTGCGGACGCAGACCGTGCGCGGCCGAGACCGCCCTCCGGATCTCGCCGGTCGCCGCGGCGACGTCGGCCTCGCGCCCCTTGGCGCGCTCCACCATCACGACCGCCGCTTCGCCGTCTTCGCGCCCGATCGAGAACGCCGCGGCGGAATGCGGCCGGACCGCGGGATGGGTCTCCACGGTCTGTTCGATGTCCTGCGGATAGTGGTTGCGGCCGTCGACGATGACGAGATCCTTGAGCCTGCCCGTCATGAACAGTTCGCCGTCGTACCGCACGCCGAGATCCCCGGTCGCGAGCCAGCCCGCGCCGGACTCCGGGTCGATCGGCGGGAGGCCGAAGACACCCTCGGACGCGGCGGGCCGTCCCCAATACCCCACTCCGACGTTCGGGCCGTTGACCTGGATCTCCCCCACCCTGCCGGGTTCGACCAGCGCGCCGGTGACCGGATCCGCGATGCGGACCCGTTGCCCCGCCGGGAATCCGCACGAGACGAGCGTGGTGGACGCCGCGCCGGGGAGCGCGGGCGTCGCCAGCCCCTCGGCGAGCTGATCACGGTCGAAGGCGACCTCTCGCGGCGCCTTGCCCGCCTCGGTGACGGACACGAGCACGGTGGCCTCGGCCAGCCCGTAGGACGACCGGTGCACCTCCGGGCGCAGCCCGCATTCCTCGAAAGCGCCGTGGAACTTCGCGATCGTCGACGGGAGGACCGGCTCGCTGCCGTTGATCAGCGAGACGACCCGGCTCAGTTCGAGGTAGCTCTTCTCGGCCTCGGTCACGCGGGAAGCGCTGTAGGCGTAGGCGAAATTGGGGGCCGCGCTGATCGCGCCGGGGCTGGCCGACAGCGCGCGCAGCCAGCGCGACGGACGTTCGAGGAAGGCGAGCGGATCCATCAGGACCGACGCCGCGCCCGCCGCCATGGGCGCGCCGATCCCGAGGATCAGGCCCATGTCGTGGAAGAGCGGCAGCCAGCTGACGGTGGACGTCGTCCCGGTTTCGACCGCGTAGGCGTCGCACGCCTGTCGGGCGTTGGTGAGCGCGTTGCGGTGGGTCAGCATCACACCCGCCGGGGTCCTCGTGGAACCGGACGTGTATTGCAGGTACGCCAGTCCGTCCGGTTCCGGTCGCGGCCAGGAGCGGTCACCGGCCGCGACCGGAGCTGTGGTGTCGACGGCGAGCACGGCGGGGCGCTCGATCTCCGTCGAGGCGAGGAAACCGGCGACGGCGTCGAGTCCCTCGGTGGTCGTGAGCACGACCCTCGGCGTGCAGTCGGCGAGCACGGCGGCCAGCCTGCCCGTGTGCCCGGGGAGGTCCGGGGCGAACAGCGGGACCGCGACCAGCCCGGCGCGGATCGCGCCGAGGAAGGCGACGACGTAGTCGACGGACTGCCGCGCCAGGATCGCGGCCCGGTCCCCGGGGCCGGTGAAGCCGGTCAGCCGGGTGGCGAGGAGATCGACCCGGTCGTCGAGTTCGCGCCAGGACAGGGTGATCGCCCGGCCGTCCGCTCCGGCGCGATGGTCGAGGTAGGTCACCGCGACCTCGTCGCCGAGCCGCCACGCCCAGTACCTCAGCAGTGTCGCGAACGATTCCCCACCGGGTGTGTCGTCCGTGCCGCGGGCGGCGACGACCGTTTCCGAAATGGTTTCCATGGCCCCTCGTTTGACGACTCGAGCAGGAGCGGGTGAATTCGGAACGGCGCCGTTGCCGAAAGCGGATTCCATTCCGGAGACCGTTCTTTATCTGTCCGGAACTGTATGGATGTCCAGGGAAGGGTGTCAATGAAAGGATGATGGAACGCCGACGCTCGCACGGACGTGCTCACCGGGAAGTGAGAAAGGGGGCACCCCGCTTGTCACTTCGAGACGAACTTCGGGGGTTCAGGAGCCGGAGCGCGAGGAACGCCCCGGCGAGTTGCAGCGCCGCCGCGGTCAGCAGCCCGGCCGTGTAGCCGTCGGCCAGCGCGGCCGGGGCACCCTCGTCGAGCCGGGCCGTGCGGACCACCGACAGCACGGCGCCGATCAACGCGACCCCCAGCGCGCTCGACAGTTCACGGGACGCGGTGAGCAGTCCGGAGGCGGTGCCCGCGTGCCGCTCGGCGACGATCTCCAGCGCGTACGAGGTCAACGGAGTGGTCAGGGCCGATCCGGCGCCGATCAGCACCAGCCCGGGAATCCTCGGCGGTATTTCCGGCACGTGGTTGACCGCGGCGATCGCCAGCAGTCCGGCGGCCACCGTGGCCAGCCCGGCCGCGACTGTCCGATGTGGACCCCAGCGTGGTACCGCCCAGGGCACGAGCGGGGTGGCGGCGACGACCGCGAGCGCCACCACGACCAGCGGCAGACCGGCGAGCATCGGCCCGAGGCCGAGGGATTCCTGATGCAGCAACGGGGTGAAGAAGAAGACCCCCGAAACCCCCAGACCCCACAGCAACTGCACGGTGAGCGCGCCGGTGAAGACCCGCGTCCCGGTCAGCGCCTTCGGCACCAGCCGCACGCGCGCGCGTCTTTCCCTCAACACGAACCAGATCGCGAAGGCCGCCCCCGCCGCGCCGAGCGCCGCGCTCAGTTCCACCACCGCGGCGGTGGTCAGGACCATCGCGGTGGTCACGACCAGCATAGATAGCACGGCAGGCCGCCCAGCGCCCGGATCACGGTCCGCGTGGGCGACCCTGCGCACCAGCGCCAGCATCACCGCCACGAACGGGAGATTGACGAAGAAGATCCAGCCCCAGCCCAGATATTCGCTCAGCACCCCGCCGAGCGTGGGGCCGAGTGCGAGCGCGGCCGCGAGGCAGGCGGTCCAGACCGCGGCACCGACCGCGCGCTTTCGCCCGTCGAGATCGGTGCGGAGCAGGCTGAGCAGGGCCGGGACCAGGAACGCCGCGGCGGTGCCTTGCAGCACCCGCGCGGAGATCACGAGCCACGCCGTCGTGGCGAACCCGCCGACGGCCGCGCCGGCGCCGAACGCGAGCAGCCCGGCCCGCAGCGTCGTGGCCTGGCCCCAGCGGTCCACCAGCGTTCCCGCCACCGGCAGCAACCCGGCGAACGGCAGCATGTAGCCGATGCTCACCCATTGCAGCGTGGGCAGATCGAGGCCGAGTTCCCGGGCGAGCGAAGGCGCGCCCGCCGCGACGATCGTGTTGTCGAGGGTGGTGACGAACGCCCCGAGCCCGATCATGAGCAGCGTCGCTCTCATTGTCCATCCTCGTGAGTGGCAAAGACGGTTCTAACCGTCCTTACCACTCACGAGACGCGACCCCACGCCCCCGTGACAATTCCTCGGACTCCCGTTCACTCTCGCGCTACAACTCACGCTCGCGCTATAACTCACGCTCGCGCTACAACTCACGCTCGCTACAACCACCCCTGCCGGGAAGCCTGCGCTCCCAGCTGGAACCGGGTCTGCGCGCCCAGCAGTTGCTGAAGACGGCTGATCCGCCGGAGGACCGTGCGTTCACTAATGCCGAGCTCGCGCGCGATCGCTTCGTCGGTCAGGCCTCCGCTCAGCAACGCGAGCAGACGGCGTGTGGCGACGGTCGGTTCCTGCGTCGCTTCCGCGTCGTCCGGGCCACCCGCCCGGACCGGTACGCCCATCCGCCAGAACGATTCGAACAACTCGATCAGCGCACTCAGCAGCATCGACGGATGGATCAGCAGGGCCAGCACGTCACCGGCGTCGGAGTTCGGGACGGCGATCAGCGCCCGGTTGCTGTCGGCGATCACCAGTTTCAGCGGCAGCCTGGGGAACACCCTGGCCTGTTCCCCGAGCGCGATACTCGACTGCACCTGGGCGAATCCGTCGTCGGTCCGCAGCACGGACGAGTCGTAGACGACGCGGTACGCGATGCCGCGCGCCATCGATCCCGGCTGCACCGTGCTCACTTCGGCCTTCGGGCTCATGTAGGACCCCGGGTCCAGCGCGACGATGTCCACGCCAGCCTGTGTCTGCATACCCTCGAAGGTGGCGATCACCTCGTCCCGGCTCCGCAGCACCTCGACGAAGTCCGCGTCGCGGCCCGTCCGCAGGGAGTAGGCGGCGCCGAGCACCTCGGCCGCCTCCCGCGCGCGGACGGCCGCGGCCTCGTGCTGTGCCGCGAACGCCGACAGCGCCGCGCGCGGCGGGCACACCTCCACACCGGACGCGCCGGCGCGGATCAGGCCGAACCGCTCCAACTCCGCCAGTTCGGCGCCGGGCGGGCCCGGACGCCCCTCCAGCAGGGCCCGATACAGCTGCTCGGCCTCCACCGACAGACCTCGCGACTCGGCGAGCATGACGCTTCTCCTCCCCCACCCCGGGATCGATCGGCGTGACATCGATGTCACGCTTCACCAGGTCTTGAGGGGGAAAACGGCCGGATCGTGCGGCCGGGCCGATAACGAAACCGTCACAGATCACACGAAGAGGCTCCCGCGAACCCGATCGGTTCGCGGGAGCCATTGTGCGACGCTGCCGGGGATCAGGCGTTGGCGGGCAGGCCCTTCTCGTCCGCTTCCGGCGTGGCGGCGCCTTCGAGCAGCTCACGGACGATCTCGTTCGCCTTGCGCACCTGGGACGTGATCATCTTGATCTTGATCTTCCCGTCGTGCCCGAGGTTGCCGCCGACCTCGACCGTCTTGTCCTCACCGGGCAAGGGCAGGCCCTGGCAGCCGGTGAACTTCTTCTTCGGCGTGAGACCGGTCTGGAAGTAGGCGACGATCGGGTCGTCGACGCAGTCGGTGTTGTACGGGAAGATCCCGTGGCTGCCTTCGTTGTCGACGCTGATCATCTTGGCGCCCGGCAGACCGTTCGCGGTCGCGAGCGCGCCCTCGTACGGCGTGGCCGCGTCGAGTTCGGTCTGCGCGATCAGCAGCTTCGGGAACGTCTTGGCGTCCGGCGCGGGCTTGGCGTTGGTGGTCGGCCAGAACGCGCACAGCGGCGCGCCCGACAGGGCCATGATCGGCGCGATGAACGGCGCGTTCACGGTCAGGTCGGCCTGCCAGTACGTCCAGTAGTGCAGGTTCTGGTTCCACTGGCCGTCCTGGCAGCGGATCGCCTCGAACGCCGCGTCCCAGGTCTCGACCTCGGCGCCGCCCTGGTAAGAGGCCTTGCGCTCGACCGAGTCCTTCTTCGCGATGGCCTCGAGCGCGTTGCCCTTGGCCTTGTTCAGGAACGCCTTGTTCGCGTCGGTCAGGCCGGGGGTGGCGAGCGCCTTCGCGACGACCTGCTCCAGCTTCTCCGCGTCGGTCCCGGTGGGCGCCGGTCCCTTCGCCAGCGCGGCCACCATGGAGGCCGCCGACGGGTACTGGGTGGTGTCGTACATCGCCGGGATGATGAACCACGCGGCGTAGAGCATGCCCGCGAATTCCCGCGTGCCGCCCGCCTTCTCCCAGTTGCGGCGGATCTCCAGCGGGTCGGTGCCCGCCTTGTACTTGGCGTCGTTGCGCGCGACGTAGGGCAGCAACGCCTCCTGGAACTGGCGGTCACGGCTGCGCGGCTGCAGGTCCCAGGTCTTCTCCAGGGTCGGGCGGCTCGCGTCGGTCGACGAGTCCAGCAGGAAGCGGTGCGCCTTGCTCGGGAAGGTGGTGGCGTACCAGGTGCCGAGCCACGTGCCGTACGAGTAACCGATGTAGCTGGTCTTCTTCTCCCCGAGCAGCACCCGGATGAAGTCCATGTCGTACGCGGTCTGCTCGGTGGTGATGAACTTCGTCAGCGGGTTCTTCAGGCAGCCTTCGACCTTCGCCCGGCTGATCACGTTCTGATCCGTGCTGTCCGGGACGGTGTAGCTACAGGTCAGCGGGGTGCTCTGGCCGACACCGCGCGGGTCGAAACCGACGAAGTCGTACTGCGAGGCCAGCACGGGGCTGCGCATCGCCATCGCGGCGCCCCACGGGAGACCTTCGCCGCCGGGTCCGCCGGGGTTGACCAGCGCGATGCCCTGCCTGCCGGTGCCGGGGTAGGCGGTCCCGGTCTTGGAGACGCGGACGCCGATCGTGTTGCCGTCCTGCGGGTTGTGCCAGTCGCGCGGCACCTGGACGGTGGCGCAGGCCAGGCCCTTGACCTTCTTCAGTTCCGCTTCCGTCGCCGGCGCGACGGACGGGAACGAGCACTCGCCCCAGGCCACGGCCTGCTTGGTCAGCGCGCCGGCGAGCGCGGCGGTGTCCGGCTCGGCCTTGGCCGCGGGAGCCGCACCCGCGGCGGGGGCCAGCACCAGGCCCGAGGCCAGGAACGCACCGGCGACGACGGCCACCGTGCCTCTCCGCGTCTTTCTCGTCCTACTGATCACCATGATCCCTTTCGACAGGAGCCCCCCGACGTCCGTACGTGAAGTAAAGACGGGTGATCAGCTTTCCCACACGGCCACGAGCTGGCGGATACCCGACATGGCGGGATCTCGACACGAACGGGCACCCGGGACACCAGGGCGGGTCACGGCCGCGAATCGGCTTTGTCGAGCACGTTTTCGGCGAACCGCCGCGCCGCGTCGAGATCCGCCGTGCCGGGCCGGTTCTTGCCGAGGCCACCGACGAGCTTGAACGGGAGCCACGTGTCGAACCCGCGGCACGAGAAGGTGCCCACCACGTCGAATCCCTTGTCGCCGAGCAGCCGCGCCAGACGGCTGAGGTAGCGCCGGAACGGCGGTTCGGGCAGACCGCTCGTGGTGAACACGAACGCCTTCCGCCGCTGGTCCCCCGGCAGCTCCTCGACGAACCGGCGCAGGCGCGGATGGAAGTCCATCCCGAAGATCCCCGAGCCGAATCCCACCAGGTCACAGGATTCGAGGTCGGCGGGCTCGATCTCCCCGGGGCTGACGACACGGGCGCCGAGCACCCCCGCCATGACTTCGGCGACCCTCGCCGTGTTGCCGTGCGACACCGAAACGCACACGATGACGACCTTCATGCCCATCCTCCACTTCGCCGGTCCTTTCCCTTAGGAACCGGGCAGCGGCGAAGAACGTGACGTCACCCCTCGCGCAGGTGATCCCGCAGCTCCCGCGCCACGCGGGCCATCAGCACCTCGGCTTCCGGCTGGATCGCCGCCGGCACCCTGGATTCGGTCAGCGCGGCGATCGCGAACATCCCGCCGTCGGCGTGCTCGACCACCCCGACCTCGTGCCGCAGATTCAGCACGGTCCCCGTCTTCGACGACCATTTCGTCGCGTCGGAGACGAAATCCGGGCTCAGCCGTTGACGCAACAGGTTGAGGCCCATCAGTTCGCGAACCCGCGCCGCCACCTGTTCGTCCACTTTGGACGGCTTCCACAGCGCTTCGAGCAGGTTCACGAACGCACGGGCCGAACCGGAGCTCGCGCGCGTGACGTCCAGCTGTGGAACGGGATGGCCTTGCCCCGCCGTGCCGGCGTTGATCGCGAGCGCGTGCGCGAGGTGGACGTCGGCGGGGTCGAAGCGTTCGGCCGGGGTGTCGCTGAGATCGGCGGCCGGATGCCGCGCGGCGATCCCGGTGACGCCCCATTCGCGCGTCATCCTGGTGACCTCGGCGGGCGGCGTCAGCGCGAACAGCGCGTCCGCGGCGGTCTCGTCGCTGATGGCCATCGTCAGGTAGAGCAGGTCGTCGATCGCCACCCTGGCCGGATGCCGGAACCGGGTCAGCCCGGTCGGCCCCGGCGACGTGGCCCGACCCGGTTCGACGTCGAGCCGCGCCGAGCCGTCCAGCTCGCCGCGCCGGATCCGTTCCAAGGTCGCCGCGGCGAGCGGGATCTTCACCAGCGAGGCGCTCGGGAACTCGAGGTCGGGGTCGATGCCCGCCTCGTGACCGGTACGCAGATCTCGCACGAGGAACGAACCCCGCAGGCCGCCGTCGGCCAGTTCGGCGCGCAGCCGCCTGAGCAGCGGTTCCGTGTTCACGTCGTCTCCTCCGCGCCGAGACACCGGGCGATGTCCGGCCCCAATCGTGCCCGGAGCCGCTGCGCGTCCTCGCCGGGCCCCGCCGTGATCTCGAACCCGCGCACGAGCCGGATCTCGCCGATGGTCCGCCAGGTCAAGCCGAGCTCGGTCGCCTGCGCCGCCGAGCACAGCAGCAGATCGTCCGAACCGAACACGGCCGCGGCGGCCGCGGTGAGCGAATCGGCGACGGACACCTGCGCGGGCCGCAGCCCCACCGCGTCACGGATCCGGAACAGGCGGTCGCGCAGATGCGGGACGTCGTCTTCGGGCTGGATCCAGACCCGCCGAGGCGAACCGCCGGACCGGCCGACCCGCAACGTTTCCAGATGGAGGACGTCTCCCCGCGGTCTGCCCACGCCCGCCAGCCCGAGCGGCACCTTCCAGGTGCCCTCCTCGCCGGGGACGGCGGTGAGCGCGGCGCGCACCTCCTGCGTTCGCACGAGTTCCGCCCGTTCCCGCGGCGGCGCCTGGCGGAACTCCAGGAAGACGTCCAGCGCCCGCGCCGCCGCGTCGAGTTCGGCGAGCTCGCGGACGGTGCAGGTTTCCGGCATCGCCAGCCGTATCGGCCGCAGTCTGGCGCGCCGCGCGTCGTGCTCCAGGGTGTCGGCCAAGGCCACCAGCCGTTTCGCCGACGGCAGCATGTCCCGCCCGAACGGGGTGAGCACGGCGCGCCGGGTGGACCGGTCGAACAACCGCTCGCCGAAATGCCGTTCCAGCGCGGCGATCCGGCGGCTCGCCACCGGCTGGGGGATGCGCGCGAGCGCGGCCCCGGCGGTGAACGTCCCGGCCTCGCTCACGCTCACGAACGCCCGGCAACTCCCGATCAGGTCCACGACCACATATTATGCGTGTTTCGCATGAAAGTCGTCATTCATGTCTTGGACAGCATGACCGGTGCTGGACAGACTGCGGACATCGAACGATCTTGAAAGGAATCACCGTGTCCGTCACTTCCCGCCGGTGGGCCGCGCTGCTGGCGCTCTCGGTCGCCTCACTCACCGCGTGTTCCACCCCCGTTCCGCCACCGCCGCCCGCCGCCGCGCCGTCCGTGTCGACCGAACGTCCCGGCTTCGAAGGGCTCGAACGCGCTTACGGCGCCCGGCTCGGGGTGTACGCGGTGGACACCGCGACCGGCCGCGAGGTCGCCTTCCGCGCCGACGAACGGTTCGCCTACGCCTCGACGCACAAGGTGTTCAGCGCCGGCGGTGTCCTGCAGCGGACGCCGGTCGCCGAGCTGGACCGCACGGTGACCTACGGAAAGCAGGACCTGGTCACCAATTCGCCGGTCACGGAGAAACACGTGGCGACCGGCCTGCCGCTGCGCGCCGTCATCGACGCGACCCTCCGGTACAGCGACAACACCGGCGGGAACCTGCTCTTCCGTGAACTCGGCGGCCCCGAAGGACTCAACGCGGTGTTCCGCGGGATCGGCGACACCACGAGTCACGCCGACCGGATCGAACCGGCGCTGAACGACACGGCGCCCGGCGACAGCAGGGACACCAGCACACCCCGCGCGCTCGCCGTGAGCCTGCGGGCCTTCGCGCTCGGCGACGCCCTCCCCGAGGACAAGCGCAAGATCCTCGTCGACATGATGCGGGCCAACACCACCGGCGATCAGAACATCCGCGCCGGGGTGCCCGGCTGGGCGGTCGCCGACAAGACCGGCACGGCGGCCTACGGGACGCGCAACGACATCGGGGTCGTGTGGCCGCCGGACCGGGCGCCGATCGTCATCTCGGTGCTCACCGACCGGCCGGGCAAGGACGCCGAGATCGACAACAAGCTGCTCGCCGACGCCACCGCGGCGGCGGTGAAGGCCCTCCCCTGAGCCGTCCCGCCGGGACGGACGAGGCTGCGTCCGTCCCGGCGGGATTCAGCGGCTCAGCGACGGCAGGGGTTGCCCGCCGGATGCGCCGAGGTTCCGTGCACGTCGGCCTGGGACTCCGCGAGCACGATCTTCGCGAGCGCGGTGTCCAGCGCGACGGCCTGCTGCTTCACGACGCCGTTCGCCACGGTCTGGCCGTTGAGCTTCAGCGAACCGATGACCAGCGGGATGGTCAGCGGCGCCGAGCCCACCGTGATCGACTCGCCGTTGATCTTCAGCGAGGCGACGTTCGAACTGCCCGCCAGCACCGGCGCGAGCCCGCCCGCCGACGGCTGGCAGGTCGCGGTCGCCTGCGACTGGATCACGCCGAGTTCGATGGTCAACCCGAGCGTGCTGATCACCGTCTTGTCGATCTTGGCCGACGCCAGCGCGCGATCGCCCGCGGCCGGAGCCGCCGACTGGTCGTCCGGCGTGAGATCGGTCGACGCGGTGAGCACCTTGGTGTCCACCTTGATCAGACCGGCGTTGAGCGTCGCGGCGGCGACGGTGCTGCTGTCGTCGGCACACGGCAGGTTCGCCGGGTTGGCCCGTGCCGCGGTCACACCGAGGACGTTCGCCGCGGTACCCGTGCAGGAGAAGACGCCGTCACGGTCGTCGTCGACGATCGTGCCGACGCCGGTCGCGTCGAGGAGACCGGCTCCCGACGGGGCCGACAGGTTCACCGTGAAGGTCTCGTCCGGCTCGTCGACCTTGTCCGGGTTGACCAGGACGGTCACCGGTCTGGCCGTCTGACCGGGGGCGAACGTGACCGTCCCGCTCGCCGCCGCGTAGTCGGCGGGCGCGGTCGCAGTGCCGTTGGCGGTCGCGTACTGGACCGTCACCGGATTCGGGCTGGGGCCGCCGAGCAGCGACACCGTGAACGTCGCCGGGACTTGCGCGCCCCCGGAGCCCTCGCCGACCGTCACGTCGTTGATGGTCAGCCCGAGCACGCGCACGGTCGTGGTCTCGATGTACCCGCGGGACATCCCGTCGACCTGGTAGTCGACGACGCACTGGTAGGTGCCCGGGGCCGCCCCTGCCGCGACCTTGATCGTCTCGGTGAACGTGGCGACCTCACCGCTGGTCACCTTGACGCTGCCGGGGTCGTTGGTGACGGTGAGCTGCGGGTCGCAGCTGGTCACCTTCGGCGTCACGGTGACCTCGATGGACTTGATGCCGTCCAGGATGGCCTGCGAGACCTGGCCGGCCGGGACGTTGTTCAGCAGCACACCGCCCGTCGCGGACGTGATGGCGGAAGCCTGTCCCGTGGCGTCGAGCCCGCCGACGTTGACGGCGACCACGCGGATCTTCGCCGCCTGCAGCGCCGCGATGGTCTGGGCCAGCGTGTGCCCGCCGCTCGGGTCGTGCGACGGCGCGTCGCCGAACCACGCGATGATGCGGGTGCCGTCCGGCCGGAAGGCGACCGCGCCGGTGGCCAGCTGGTACAGCGCGTTCAGGTTGGCCTCCGGGGTGTCCCCGCCGCCCGCGGCCGACCATTGGTCGATCCCCGCCTGAACGGCGGCCGTGTCCGCGGTGATGCCCTGGTTGACCTTGAACGGCACCGAGTCGGTGAAGTCCTTGTACTCGGCGACACCGAACTGCGCGGTCGGCTGCGCGGCGAGCACGTCACCGGTGATGGCGCTGGCGTTCGACCGCACGTTGCCGATCGGCCCGCCCATACTGCCCGTGGTGTCGGCGAGCAGGACGAGGTCGGGGTTCGGCGGCACGGCCGAGGTGGTCACGTTCTTGGTCACGGTCGTGCTCTGCCCCGCGTTGAGGGTGAGATCGACCGTGGCCGGGTCGACTCCCGGCGGGGCCGCGGCCGCGACCGCGGTGGACGCGAACATCGCCGTGACGGCGGCCAGGACGACGAGCAGTGGTCTTCGTGACATGGACTTCCCTCCTCAGATCCGGCCGGAGCCGGAATTCCTACGGGCTGCCTGAGAAAGACGGAATATTTCGCTTTTCGTTAGCGCGAGGGCCGGTCTTCACCCAAAGCGCCCTGTGTCAAGGCGCCAACGGTGCTGTTACCGCGAATCCGGGCTACGCGGACCAGGTCCGCGTTGCGCCGTCCAGCCGAAGGATCTTCGACGTCTCTCACTCTTCAGCGTGAGAGGTGTCGAAGTTCCCTGCGTTTTCCGTGATCGCCTCACCGAACGCGGTGCGACGGACAATCACCGAATGTCGCAACGTCGCACGCCGATCGATACCGTGGCGAGACATCGGACCGTGTCGTGGCGACCGGTCAGTAGACGCATTGGATGATCGCGTCGTCCAAGCGGACATACTTCGCCGGCCCGCCATTGTTGCCGTAGATCGGCTGGAGATACACGGTACCCACGCCGTTCAGATCGAGATTCGGCAAGGTGATGAGCTGATAGCCCGCCCAGTCGTCGATCCACTTCACCGTGTGGGAGATTTTCCGCCAGCCGTTGGGATCCCAGATCTCGAGGCCGATGTTCGCCCCTCCACCGACCGGGTCCGCGTGGATCGCGGCGGCGCAATTGGATCGATTCGACGGGAAACCGCTGAGCGACTTCGCGGTCCTCATCGCCGACCAGCCGTTGTCGGCGAAGAGCCAGCCGTTGTTGTTTCCGGTTCGCGCGACACCCATGCCGATGTCGACCCAGGAATGCCCGTCACCGCCTTGGATTCCCCGCTCCCAGACACCGAAGGGATTCGATTCGTATCCGTCGGCCCATTGCGTGATCCCGGCCTGCGCAGTTCCCGCGACCCCCAGGAGCGCGATCGAAAACACCGACAGGACGGCGAATATCTTCTTGAACACGAGAGTTCCCCCTCTTCGTGCGAAATGAACCCCGCCAGGGGAACAGAGCCGGCACGACGAGCACAAGGTCCTTTCGCGCGCACAACCGACCGCCCTCAAGGACCGGCCCCTGCCGAAACAACGGACGGCCGACTGGCCGAGGAGACCGCCGACGTTGCGAAAGCCACTTTCCCAACGTTGAAGGTTGCGAAAGTGGCTTTCGCAACGTCAGCGGGACGAGCCCTGCCCCGGCCCACGCCCCTGATCGGCGAGTTTCTTCAGCATCGCGTTGTAGGCGTTCAGATCCGCGTCGCCCGAGGCCTCCTCGCGGCGATCCCGGCGCCGCGCCTCCCGCTCGTCCTGGCGCGCCCACTGCACCAGCAGCGCGACGAGCACCAGCAGCACCGGCAGTTCACCGGACGCCCACGCGATCCCGCCGCCGAGCCGCTGGTCGGTCAGCAGATCGGTGACCCACGGCAGTTTCAGCCCGCGGTAGAAGTCCTGCCCGAGCACGGTCTGCATGCTCATCAGCGCGATCCCGAAGAACGCGTGGAACGGCATGGCGGCGAACATCATCCCCAGCCGTCCCAGCGGCGGGAGCCGTCGTGGCGCCGGGTCGACACCGATCACCGGCCAGTAGAAGACATACCCGGCAAGCAGGAAGTGCGCGTTCATCGCCAGATGCGCCCAGTGGTAGTTCAGCGCGGAATCGAACAGGCCCGAGAAGTACAGGCCGTAGAAGGAACCGACGAACAGCAGCAGGGCGACGATGGGATGCGTCAGGAACCGCGAAAGCGGCGAGTGCACGAACGCGAGCAGCCATTCACGCGGCCCGGGCGGGGCGTCCTTGCCCGCCGCCGGCAACGCGCGCAGCGCGAGCGTCACGGGTCCGCCGAGGACGAACAGCACCGGGGTCACCATCGACAGGAGCATGTGGTTGCCCATGTGCACGCTGAACATCGCGGGCGCGTACCGCCCGATACCGGACGACGTCGCGATCAGCAGCACGAAACAGCCCGCGAGCCAGGCGACCGTCCGGCCGGTGGCCCAGGTGTCGCCGCGGCGGCGCAACCGTCGCACCCCGGCGAGGTACAGCCCGGCGAGAACGATCGCGAGGGTGCCGTAGACGAGGTCGAACCGCCAATCCGTGAGCAGCCGGAGAACGGTCGGCGGACCGTAGAGGTCGTAGCCGATCAGCAGTTCCGTCGTCGACGGCTGGGTGAGCGATTCCTGCGGCGGCGGGGTCTTCGCGAGCCCGGTGGCGATGCCGATCGTGATGAACATGATCAGCACCTCGACCGCGGCGAGCCGCAGCAACTGACCGCCGCCGGCGCCGTTCACCAGCCCGGCGACACCCTTCTGCCGTTGCTGGTGCCCGAAGACACCGAGCAGCAGCAACGCGACGACCTTCGCGACCACCAGCAGGCCGTAGTCCGTGGTGAACAGGTCGGCGATCCTGATCCGCACCAGCGCGTTGACGACGCCGGAGACCGCCATCACGATCCAGCAGACCAGTGCCAGCTTGGAGAAACGTGTCGCGGCGAGTTTGAGGTTCTCGCCGCGGCGCCAGCCGAGCGCGAGCAGCGCCACCAGCCCGCCGACCCACAGCGCGGCGGCGACCAGGTGGTACAGCAGGCTGTTGGTCGCCATGTCGTGCGAGCCGCCGCTCGCGGAATGCCCCGTGACCGCGACCGGCACGAGGCCGCCGACGGACAGGAAGAACACCACCGTCGTCCAGCCCCAGGTCAGCGCGAGACGGCAGCCGAGCGCGACCAGCAACGCGATCAACGCGGTGAACAGCCAGGCCTTGGGCTGTTCGATGGCGTCCACGAGGTCGATCAGCACCTGCGGCGAGAGCACCTCGGTGAAGGGGCGTCCGGCGCCGTCGGCCGCCGAGAAGAAGATCGACGCGGCGGCAGCGAAGAACCAGACCCACGCGGCGACGCCGGCGACGCGGATGGCCGCGTAACCGTCGGCCGCGAGCGTTCCGGACTTCTGCGGCGGGACGAGGAACGCGGCGAGCAGCAGCGAACCCACGCACAGCACCGAAGCAGCCTCGGCCAGCACGCGGACGACGGTGATGCCGTAGCGCGTCACCAGCCCCGGGTCCGGGAGTCCGGCGATGACGTAACCGGCGCCACCGGTCAGCGCGACCAGGCCGACGGCCACCACCGCGGCCAGGAGCGCCCCGATCGACACCAGCGGCAGGACACCGGCCTTCCGCGCGGATGGGGCCGGTTTCGTCTCGGGGTCTGAAGGCACGTCACGAGGGTATGCCGGACGCGCAACCGGCAAGATGGCGGCGTGCGGATCATCCTGCTGAGGCATGCCGAGTCGCTCGGCAACGTCGACGAGCTCGCCTACACCCGGATCCCCGACCATGCGCTGCCGCTCACCGAAGCCGGCCGCGAGCAGGCCAGGCTGGCGGGCCCGGAGATCGAGGAACTCCTCGACGGGCAGCGGCCGGCGGTCTACGTCAGCCCGTATCTGCGGACGCGGGAAACGTTGCGGCTGATGGACATCCGTGACTCCTGCGAGCGGATCGTGCCGGAGCCGAGGCTGCGGGAACAGGACTGGGGCAACCTCCAGGATCCGCAGGAGCAGGAGGTCCAGAAACAACGCCGCCACGAGTTCGGGCACTTCTTCTACCGGCTCCCGTTCGGCGAGTCCGGCGCGGACGTGGACGACCGGGTCGCGGCGTTCCTCAGCGAACTGGCCGCGTGCGGCGAAGATCACCCCGAAACCGTGCTGGTCGTCTCACACGGGCTGACCATCCGGTTGCTGTGCCGTCGCCTGTTCGGCTGGAGCATCGAGCTGTTCGAATCCCTGTCCAACCCGACGACCTGCGAATACCGGGTCGTCGAGCGGGTCGGCGACAAATGGACGCTGGACCGCCCGTTCCGCCAGTGGCGGGACTCACCCGACGGGGAGACGCAGGACTGAATCAAGTTCAGCGGCGCGCAGCGCCCCCTTCGAGGGCGGTGGCGGGGGTATGGATGGAGGAGCGAGGAGCACCACTCTCGTTCCCAGGCCCGGGCTGGATTCGATCCGCGCGAAACCGCCGATCTCGGCCATCCGGGCGATGATCGAGTGCTCGAGGCCGAAGCCACGCCGCCGGTCACCGACGTCGAATCCGGCGCCGTGATCGCGCACCGTCAAGGAAACCCCGCCGCCGATCTCTTCGACGCTGACCACGGCCCGCCGGGTCCCGGAATGCTTCAACGTGTTCCGCAGGGCCTCCCTGACCGAGTCGTGCAGTGCCACGGCCGTTTCTTCCGCGAGCTCCGGAGCGCAGTCGTCCTGGATGACGACCTCGGCTCGCAGGCCCTCCGCGGCCATCTCGGCGGCGAGCAGCCGCAGCCGCTGGTGCAATCCGATCCGTTCGGTGGATTCGTGTTCGAGACTGATCCGGATGCGCATCGCCTGCGCGCGAGCGATCCGGCGGACACGGTCGAGGCTGGCCGCCGGGTCGAGTTCGTCGGCCGGCGCGGGGATCGCGAACGACTCCATCACCTGCAGGACGGTGTCGTGGACGTCGCGGCGATGCCGTTCGCGCTCCGCCGCCCGGCCCTGCTGCTCCCCGAATCCGAGCGCGAACCGCATCGAAGCACCGACCACGCCGACGATCGCGAGCGACGCCACCAGGGCGGTCACGAGGGTGAGCAGGAGACCGAGCGGGGAGCCGGGGGACAGCACGGTGTGCAGCAGCACCGCGCCCCCGATGGCCAACGCCCCCGCCGGCGCGCCACGCAGCAGAGCGCAGATCATCACCGTGCCCATCAAATGGGTCCAGGTGATCGACGTGATCGCGCCGTCCTGCGCGAACGGCGTGGCCGCCAGGACGAAGAGCGCGGCGAACCCGGCGTCCGCCACGGGAACCAGCCGCGTCCCGGCCGGAGGACGGCGGAAGATCCAGACGGCTTCGGCGACGTTCGGCACCAGGTGCAGCAGCACGAACATCCACAGCACCGACCCGCCGGTGCCCGCCGTCCACAGCGCCTGCGCCAGCATCACCAGCCGGAAGGCCACCGGGACCAGGATGAGCCAGGGCAACGTGGTCCGCACCAGCCGCGCCGGAATCCCGGCACCCGCTCCCCGCATCAGCACTCTCACGCCGCCCCTCCCCCGGATCAGCCCTCCTGAAATGGCGACCAAGCCGCATTCATTTCAGTTTACCGAGCGGTCAGCTTGCCCGGGCTCCGGCGAGAATGTCAACGGGCGACGGGTTCGGCGGCCTCCTCCCGTTTCCGCGCCCGCGCCGCGGCCACCGCGGACGGCACGATCAGCGCGGCGGTCAAGCCGACGAACAGGAACGACACCGAAAGCGACGTCACCTGCGCGATCCCGCCGATCAGCGGCGGCCCGGCGAGGAAGCCGGTGTAGGCGATCGCCGTGACGAAGGCCAGCTCCCGCTCGCCTCCGGTGCCGTCGGCGCGTTTCCCCGACGCTCCCGCGAGGCTCAACGCGATCGGGAAGGCGGCGGCCAGCCCGGCACCCGCCAGCGCGAAACCGACGAACCCGAACACCGGGAGGCTCGCCACCGCGGCGAGCACCAGGCCCGCCGCGGCGATCCCGGCGCCGACCGCCAGCGCGCGCGTCGCGCCGAAACGGTTCTGCAGCCAGGCGCCCGCGAGCCTGGCGAGCGCCATGGCCAGGGCGAACCCGGAGTAGGCGAAGGCCGCGGCGCCGTCGCCGACCCCGTGCACGGACGTCATCAGCAGCGCGGACCAGTCCGAACTCGCGCCCTCCGCGATCGCCGAGAACAGCGCGATGGCGGCGAGCAGCCAGAGGACGGGACGTTTGATCGGCGGCACTCGCGGTTTCTCGACGGGTTCGGTGTGCAGGGGCCGCGCGCCGGGCACGGCCGTGATGACGAAGGCCAGCACGACCAGCGCGGCCAGCGCGGCGACCGTGAGATGCCGCCCCGGCGACCACTGGTGCGACGCGGCGAATCCGGCGGCGACGGAGCCCGCCAGCGCGCCGAAGCTGAATCCGGCGTGCAGGATCGGCATGATGGCCCGCCCGGACCGGCGTTCCACCTCGACTCCCGCGACGTTCATCGCCACGTCCAGCGCGCCGACGCTCGCGCCGAGGACGAACAGCGCCCCGGCGAGCAGGGCGACCGACGTCGAGAAGCCGATCATCGGCAGCGCGGCACAGGCGATGATCGTGCTGCCCGCGACCACCGCGCGGGCGCCGTGGCGTTCGATCAGCCGCCCCGAAACCGACGCCGCGATCAGCATCCCGACGCTGGCGCCCAGCAGGGCCAGCCCGAAAACGCCCGGTGAGGCGTTCACCCTTTCCGACAACGCCGGAGTCCGCGGCGCCCAGGAGCCGAGCGCGGCCCCGTTGAGCGCGAACACGACGAAAACGGCCGTACGGTCACGCATAGACCCCAGTCTCCTTTCGATTCCTCTTCCCCCAGAATGACTTAAGCGCTTCAGAAAGTCCACCGGCGCGGCCCGGGACTACACTGCGCCGGTGACCAGCACGCGACGGCGAAGGCCGACGTTGGACGATGTCGCCGACGCCGTCGGGGTGTCGCGGGCGACCGTGTCCAACGCCTACAACCGGCCGGATCAGCTGTCCGCCCAGCTGCGGGAAGAGGTGCTTCGCGCGGCCAAGAAGATCGGGTACGCGGGGCCGAACCCGACCGCGCGCAGTCTCGCCACCAGCCGCACCGGCGCGATCGCCGTCCTGCTCGACACGAACCTGTCGACGGCGTTCTCGGATCCCGCGCTGTCGGTCACCCTCGACGCGCTCTCGACCGTCGTCGACCCCGAGGGCCACGCCCTCCTGCTGCTCCCCGGCGACGGTGAGAGCGGCGGCCCGCGCGCGGAGCGGATCCTGACCGCGCAAGCCGACATCGCGGTGGCGTATTCGCTGGCCGACGGCGCGCCGGCGCTGAACGCGGTCCGGGACCGGGGGATGCCGCTGGTGGTGATCGACCAGCCGCATATCCGCGGTTCGGCCAGGATCGGGGTCGCGGACCGGGCTGGAGCGGCCGCCGCGGCCCGGCACCTGGTGGAACTCGGGCACCGGCGGATCGGGATCTTCTCGGCGCAGTGCCTCTCGGCGCCCCGAGGCGGGGAATTGAGCGTGGCCGAGGCCGGGAACAGCCGGTTCCACGACAACCGCGAACGGATGGCCGGATACCTGGAGACGCTGGCCGAGGCGGGGATCCCGGCGACGGACGTGCCGATCTGGGAGGCGTCCGGGCTCTCGGTCGAAGGAGCCCTGCCGAGCGCTTTCGGCCTGCTCGACCGGCACCCGCGGCCGACCGCGCTGTTGTGCATGTCGGATCTGCTCGCGCTGGCGGCGATCTCGGCGGCGAGGCAGCTCGGCCTGTCGGTCCCGGGTGATCTTTCGGTCGTGGGCTTCGACGACATCCCGGCCGCCCGATGGTCCGAACCACCGCTGACGACCGTCCGGCAGGATCTCGCCGCCAAGGGCCGGGCGGCCGGCGAGCTGGTGCTGAGACTGCTGCGCGGCGAGAAGGCCCCCGCCCCCGCCGAGATACCCGCCGAGCTGGTCGTGAGGGACTCCTCCGCGCCCGCGTAGCAGCCGATTTCGGCAAACGCAAGGCGGCCCCGGTGATATGTGGACAACTCACCCCGATCGAGCGGCGCACAACTACTTATCCACGGAAATATGACCGTAGATGACCCTAACCGGTTAGGTCTCTGACCTGGGCCTTCTGGCAACCATAGCCAGCGGGCCCATCGCCGGGAGGCAGACGGTCACCCGCTCCCAACCCGGGAGCACCCATGACCACTGCCTCCGCGCCGGCCACCGACCGGCGCACCGCCTACCGCACCCCGCACACCGCCCGCCGCGTGCAGGCCGCCCGCTACCCCGGCGACCCCGAACGCTGGCGCGTGTCCTGGCTGCCCGGGCAGCTGCTCAGCAAAGCCGACACGAACCTCGCGCTCGCGCTCGCCGAACTCCTCTTCGACGGCGCGCCCCCGCTCGGCTCCGGCCGCCGGCGCCGTCTCGAGATCCTCGCGTCCGGGCTGGATCTCACTGTCGATCGTGCGGCCGAGCTGATTGCCACTCCGCCGCACCGGCTCGATCGGCGGTTCCACACGATGTCGCTCGGCTGCTGGTGCCAACCGCGGCCGACCATCGACGGCGCCCGGCACGTCGAGCCCGGCGGCCGGGAGCCGATCTTCGCCGCCACCGACGCCGACCCGATCACCGCCGACGGCCAGCTCCTCGAGGACCACCGGTGACCCGCCCGCGCACGCCGGCGCGGCGGCTCGCGATCTACCGGCTGTGGCTGCTGCCGCTCGTCGCCTGCTCGGTCGCGCTCATCACCGTGGTGCCGGTCGCGATCCTCGACCGCGGCATGCACGACCCGACCGCGGTCCTGTCCGGTGTCGCGGTCCTGTTCGGCTGGCTGGCCGCGTTCATCGGCACCTGGATGAACTACGAACGCCTGCCCAGCGCGTAACACCTGTTCCACCTCTCCCGAGTTCATGCACACCAACCGCGAAAGGCTCGTCATGACCTACCCCTCTCCCGTTCCGCGGCCGATCAAGCCGAAGCCGCCGAAGTGGCCCTACTTCCTCGTCGCTGGTGTCGTGCTGGCTGGGGTGCTCGTCTTCTCGCTCCTCGCGGTGGCCGTGTCGTCGGTGAGCCCGTGCGCCGACAGCACGCAGAAGCCGCCGTGCGCGGGCAAGGGCTACACCTGGATCGACGCGAGCGGGAAGACGCGGCCGCGGGATCAGGTTTCCGGCGGGCAAAGCCTCGCACCACACACGACGCCGACAACGCCGTTCCGGGAGCCGGATCCCGTCACCACTCTCCCGCCAGCCACGACGCTCGCCGCCGCTCCGCCGGTCACGACTGCGCCGCCGTCTCCGACCGGTCCGCTGACGGAGTTCGGGGACGGCACCTACAAGGTCGGCGAGGACATCGCGGCCGGGACGTACAAGTCACCGGGCGGCGCCTTCTGCTACTGGGCGCGGCTCAGGAACGACTCCGGTGACTTTGGTGCGATCATCACGAACCACGCCGGATCCGGGCCTGCCCGGGTGACGGTGAAGAAGGGCGAGTTCCTCGAAGTCTCCGGCTGCCAGTTCACGAAGTCGTAGCTGGCGGCGGCTGGCGTAACGCTCGGCGGGTTCTCGACGACGTGTCTCGACGTCTCACCTTCGTGGGACGTCGCCGACCGTGGGAGAGCTGCGCATGAAGCCGCGCTTGATCGTCGTCCTCGTCGCTGCCGCCGTGCTCGTCGGCGCGCTGATCTGGTTACTGGTCCCCGTTCAAGCAACGTCACCCGGCGGCCGGGCTCTCGCCTGCGGGAACGGCTTCTACTCGAACAACCTCGCCGCGGACGCGCCGGCGTCGCAGCAGGATCTCGCGGCGGAGATCGCGGCGGCTCGGCTGGATACCCGGTATGGGTCGCTACTTGAGGGCTATGAGGCGGTCTGTGGTGACGCGCTGGCGGTGCGCCGCGGTGTCGGGTTCGGTCTCGCGGGCGTCGGGGTGCTGGCCCTGGTTGGCGTGTTGGTGGTGCGGCGTCCGGCCCGGCGGTCGGATGTGGCGGGTGTGCCGCCGACGGCGTAGATGCCCTTCGCTCGTAGTAACGCCCCGGTGCCTGTTGGTGCCGGGGCGTTCTGCTGTCCGACGGCCTTGTCAGGTCGGGGTGATCACGTCGTAGTGGGCGGCGAGTTCGGCGAACTCCGGGCCTCGGCGGCGGGTGGTGCGGTCGACGAGCCGTTTCATCGTGGCTTTGCCGAGCGGCTGGTAACGGACCCAGTCGGGGGCCAGGTCTTTCGCTTCGGCCAGCCAGCCGAGGGCCTCGCGGTCGCGGCGCAACTCGGCGGCCGCGGCGGCGAGGTAGAGCCGGTGCCCTGCTTCCCAGAACGCTGGGACGTCGCCCCCTTGGACGTCAGGGACCGTGTCGGCCAGGCGCAGGGCATGCTCTGGGTCTCCGGCGCGGACGGCGAGGTCGACGCGCTGAAGCGCCGCGACGCGGGGGCCGAAGATCGCGGCCTCGCTCGCGGTGTCGCCGCGCGAACGGATCGCGGCGGCGTGTGCCGCTGCGAGAAGGTCTTCGGCTCGGCCCGCGCTGCCGGACGAGAGTGCGGCCGTGGCGGCGTTGAAGAGCAGGTTGCCGAAGACGCCGGCGCGGATGGGGTCGCGGTCGAGCATGCGGGGTTCGATGACGGCGGCGGCTTCGGTGGCGACGCGTTCGGCTTCTTCGGCGCGGCCTTGGCGGACAAGGGTCCAGGCGAGGTAGCGCAGGGATATGGCGGCCTCGACTTCGGGAGAGTCGGATTCGGTGGCGGCGTCGAGCGCGCGGGTGGCGGCGGTGTAGGCGAGGTCGTCGAGTCCGATGCGTCCGGCGATTCCGGCGCCGAGCCGGTAGGCGGTGGACAGGACGCGGTGCGCGCCTGCGCGTTGGTCGTCGTGGGTGTCTCGGACGATGCGGCGTGCATCAGTGAGCACGGCGGGTAGAGCGTGGAGGAGTTCGTTGTGGCGGCCGTCGACGTAGGCGCGCCATGCGCTGTGTGCGCTTGTCGTCAGCTCGGCGAGCGGTAGCAGTTCGCGGGATTCGGCGAAGTCGTCGAGGCCCGGGATCCGGGCATCGGCCGTGATGGCTTTCCGGAGGGGTACGACGTCGACGTCCCGCGAGTGCTGCTTCGGAGCGGCGCCGAGCAGCGCGTCGACCGTGACGCCGAGGGCGTTCGCGAGGCTGCGCAGCGTCTTCGGGCGGCAGGTGGCGCGGGTGCCTTGCTCGATCCGTGCCACGGTGTCGATGCCGACATCAGCCGCTTCGGCAAGTTCCTCCTGCGAGAGGTCCCGCCCTTTGCGGAACCGTGCGAGGTTCTCCGCGAACGGGGTGGTCATGGCGCCTCCGGTTTCCGGCCGTCCAGCCTATCCCGCGACGGGGCGTCCGTCTTCGCAGATCACGAGCTTGGCGGAACGGGCGGCGTCCAGCGCGGCGGCGATCCGGCGGGCGAGGATCGGCTTGAGCTTGGCGGCGGCGGTGTCGAGCTGGACCAGACTGACGGACAGGATCTCCGGGTCGGTGATGTCGAGCTTCGCGACGTCGTCGTCGGTGATCTCGCCGCCGTCGAAGATGAACGCCATGCCTTCGGGCATCCGGTCGTCGGCGGGGATGTAGTCGATGACGATCAGCTGGCCCGGCGGGCGGGCGATCCCGAGTTCTTCCCGGATCTCGCGGTCGGCGGTGCGCCACGGTGGTTCGCCTTCGTCGCAGGCGCCGCCGGGAATGTCCCAGTGCGGTTTGTAGGACGGCTCGACGAGCAGAACGCGGCCGGCCCGGTCGTAGAAGAGGACTCCGGCGGACATCCGTTTCCGGTTGAGCGAGCGCACGTAGTCGTCGAACGGGAGCAGATCCACGCTCCGGAGGCTAGCGGCTCGGCGGTGGCCCGGCTGATCTATGCCTTTCACGCCTAGTTGGCGGGGGCTCCAGCGCGCAACTGGTTGTCACGGGCTGTGTTGTTGTCGATCACTCTGCGCCAAAGTTCCTGGTATGGGAACTCGGTGGTGGCGAAGCGAGCGCACAATGCGCGTCGCCGACACGAACGGCACGCCCGTCGAGGTGATCGTCGGCCTGGTACGCAGCAACGTGGACGGCAGATGGCGAAGAGGTCTCGCGATCGGCGCCGGGCCGAGCGCGACGTTCACTGTCCCTGAGGCCACCAACCTGATCAGAGCACTCGAGCAGTCGAACGAGGATCTCCAGCGCGTCGAGGGCACCCGGTGACGGCGGCCGTGATCGCGATGACCGACGAGGACTACGTGCCGTGCTACTGCCCGGACCGGATCCTCGGCGGTCAGGTGCATGACCTCCTGCGGACGGAGCTCGCGGACGGCTCGATTCTGTGGCTCATCCCGCGGTGCCAGGAAGCCGCGGCCGAGCCGCGCCGTCTTCCTCGCATGGACGTACGCGCCGAGGCTCCCCTGCGCGCCCGCACCTGCGACGCGTGCGCGTCCCTCCGGCGCCGTGACCGGATCACCCGGTGCCCGCTGGTCTGGAGGCGGTGACGATGCCCGTGGAGTTTCACAGCTCGCGGCCGCCGATCCCGGCCGTGATCGAACTCGGCGGCCTGCGGGTCCGTGAGGCCGGGGCGCTGTATGTGCCGGTGCGTGGATCCGACAGCCGCGCCCATTGGGCCTACCAGCCCAAGCTGCGCGTTCAACGCGTCCACCTGTGGTGCCAGGACGGACGGTTCGCCGACCCGCCACGGGGCGCGCAGGCCAGCGCGACTGAGGATCTTGGGTTCGCCCTGGCGTGCGAATGGTGCTCTCGTCTGGCCCCGCTTCCCATCCGCGAGACCGACCACGTCGAAGAGGTGAGGTAGTGGAGCCACCGGTCGAGTTCATCCGTGACCACGGTGCCGCGTTGGGCAAGATCAGCCTGGGCCGATTCATGCTCCTTCCGTGGGAGCAGGTCGAGGACCACGACGAGTGGGGGCTCGACCTCATCGAGCTGAGCATCGATCTCGACGTCGAGGTGGAGCGGCAACCAGTCAAGGCGAAGAGCCTCACCGTGATTCTCAACGGCCGGAAACGACCGCCCATCGAAGCCATCCACTACGGCATCCGGCGGCTCGAACATCGCCGGTTCATGGCCCGGGACGAACGGAAACTCGTCGTCGCCGGGCATCGCGTCACCCCGGGCGGGCTCGTGATCCCGACCCCCTGAGCAACCTGGTCGGCGCGACGGTGCCAGCTACGGCGCGCCGACCAGGTTTCCACCCTGCTCGTCGAGACCGGTCCTCTCGCGTACTCCCCCGAGGATCGGCCCCCACTCGACGAGCGGACAGAGTCCGGGGCCCCTTGTGTGCACGGGAGGGCCCCGGACTCACCGCAAACGCCCCGCCGTCTCCGAGAAGGACGGCGGGGAGCCGGGGCGGCCTGATTTCACCGGCCCCGGCATCTGCCCGCCGCTTGGGGCATGCGATCCGCGGCGGGCGCCGGGGGTGGGGTGGGTAGCCCCGCCCCCGGCAACCTTCTACCGAGAGAGGACGCATGAGCCGAGAAAGCCACCAGACGGAGCTGGCCGCCGCCGCTGCCGCTGCCGAACAGCACCGACAGGAGTACGGCACGGAACCCCCGCCCGTGCCGTGCGAATGCGGAAGCACCACATGCCAGGGCGAGTGTGCGGAAAAGGCGTGAATGCCGGAAGACAACGAATCGACGACGGGCCCGCACCGGATATCCAGGTGCGGGCCCGTCGTCTACAACGGTCAATCGACGTCGCCGCCGCGCGGCGGTGGCGCGGACGGCAGACTCGTCACCACCGGTGTCCCGTCACTCGCGGTGCCGTAGGTCGGTGGCTGGTTCGAGCCGAGCACCAGCCGCGTCAGCCACGGCGGCATCTTCGCCTCCAGGGCACGCAGCAGCGGGTACACCACCGCGAGCGCCGCGGGGATGAGCACCATCTGGCCGAGCCCGTCTACCGCGCCGGTCACGCTGTCCGGCAGGCCGAGCCCGGCCAGCCACGCGATCCCCAACGCCCACAGGCCTGGGACGATCGTGCGCAGCCACGACACCAGACGATCACCCAGCCGGTTCACGCCGCACCACCGATCTGGAGTCGCTGCGCGAGCTCGTCCACGATCGCGTCGGCCTGTGCGGCGTTGTCCTCGCCGAGGACCTCCCGCACCACCGGCCCGGTCTCGCCCCGCACGACCTCGCGGAAGATCTCCTTCAGCCGCTCCTCCGTGACCGGCAGGTCCGGGCTGTCGGCGAGCAGCTGCAGCGCCTGCTGCAGCGCGGCCGTCGTGGACTTCATGCCCGCGCGCAGCTCCGACATGGCGTCGCGGAACCGGACGACCCGGGCCGCCGGCGTGCCGGGGTTGTCGGTGAAGAGCGGGGTGTTGAAGTCGGCTTCGGTCCAAGCCATGTCGTCCTCCTGGGTCTGGCCGCCGAGGACGGCGGCGAACTGGGGTCGGGTTCCTCGAAAAGCGAGAAGATCGAGGTTGTTGCCGGGATAGGGGTCGAGGCGTCCGCTGGACGAGAACTGCAAGACGCCGACCGTGTTGCCGCCGTAGCCGTTCCAGAAGGACGCCGGACACTTCTCGTACTGGGCCTCGTAACCGGCGGGGTTGTTGTCCGGGTAGCGCGACGACACCAGCGGCGGCAGGCCGTCGAGGCGCGGGCTGCCGACCTTCTGCCAGTACCACTTCGGCGCGTACGTGAGCACGACCCGGTATCCGGCCTTGCCGAACTCGGAGATCACCGCACGCAGAAACGCGCCATCACCGGAGCCGTCCTCCCAGTCGACCATCACCGGGACACCCCGGTCCGGCTCGATGCTGGCGTGCAGCGCCACGTTCGCCGCCGCGCTGATCGCGTTGCCGAGGTACAGGTACGAGCAGAACAGTTTCCCGCCGCGGATCGCGTTCACCTTGTGCTTCGCGTACGCGCGATCCCGGGTCGTGCCATACCGGCCGCCCGCGGCCTGCGCGGTGCGGGCGATGACGTAGTCGACGGGCAGGCGGCCGACGTCGAGGCCTTCCTGGTGGTGCGAGACGTCGACGCCGCGCAGCACTCCTGTCGTGTCCATCAGCTTCCTCCAAGCGGGAGAGTTGAGGCGGCGTCGGCGACGCAGACCCACCAGGTTTCGGTGCCCTGCCGCCGGGACTGCGCGGTGTAGCCGTCCGGGCACGTCGGGCCCGGCGGTCCTTCGGCGCCCGGCTTTCCGTCCTGGCCGTCCTTCCCGTCGGCGCCCTTCTGCCCGGCGGGCCCGCGGCACGGCTCGGTCACCTGTCCGCAATACGCGGCGACCTGCGCCGCCCAATCGGGACTCGCGGAGTCCTTGCCGTCGCGGCCGTCCTCCGGTGTCGGCATCCGCGCCAGGACCGTCGTCACGATCGCGTCGAAGTTCGGGGACGCGCCATCGACGCCGCGGCACGGGTGCGACGGCGCGGCGCAGTAGTCGGCGACCGCGACCCGGGCCGCCTGCCGCAGCATGGCCGGATCCGGCGCGGCGCTCGCCGTCACCGGCACTGGCGGCGGCTGCACCACCGGCGTGCCACCGAGCGCCTTGACCTGGTCGGCCAGCTTCGTCGCCGCGACCGCGCTGTCCCGCGCCGTCGTCTCCAGCTCGCCGATCCTGTCCCCCTGCGACACGATCCGCGGCCCGAAGTAGACACCCAGCACAAGCAAGGACGTGGCGAGCACGACGGCCGCAACCCGGGCGACATGGTCCCGGCCGGCGTGCGCCGCGGCCTGGTCGACGATCTCGCGTGCGGTGTTACCGGTCACGGGTCTTCCTCCTTTCGAAGGCTCTGCTGGATGTCGCGGAGTTCGTCGGCGTCGAGTTCGCCGTCGGCCAGGGCTTCGAGAAGCTTTTCGGCGGTCTCGGTCCCGGCGGCCTTCGCTGCCTTTTTCGGTGCGATCCACGTGCGGTAGACGAGCACGCTCGTACTCGCGAGGATGCTGATTCCTGTGGGGATCGCGACGACCAGGTCTGAGAAATCACTCACCGACACCCCTTTCGTGCTTCGTGTGGCCTTTGTGGACGGTTCATTGATGTCGCCTACGGTTTCGTGATGTCGAAGAGTTCGGTGGTGGTTTCGTTGTCGGCCCCGGCGAAGCCGGTAACGCTGCCTGTTCCGAGGAGTCGCACGACCGAGACGCCGACGGAGTAGGTGTCCGTGGTCGGCGCGACGAACTTGCCGGATACGAACTGTGGTTCGTGGGTACCGAAAGCCTTGATTTCCCAGATCTTCCGCCGCACCAGCGTGCTACCCGCGACGGTGAGAGATGCCGCCGCGATGTAGCGCACCCGGAACCCGAAGGTGCTGTTCGCGGAGGCGCCGGACATGTCGCCTTCCCATTTCAGAAGGTAGGTTCGGCCAGCCGTCAGCACCGCGGTGACGTAGTCGAGCACGGTCTCGGTCGTGGTGATGCCACCTGCACTGTTCGCTGTGCGGGTGAGGTCTTCAACGAGGCCGTTGCTGAGGGCGTTGAGGTCGCTGGCCCGGACCTTCTGGCCTGCCGTGAAAGCCATGCATACCTCCTATAGGGCGAGCACCGGCAGGTGCCAGACGGACACGGACAGCCCGGCGGCGCGCGCGACGGGCAGCGCGTCGACGGTGAACGTTTGCGGCGACGAGGCGCCAGAACACGCGGTCGCACGAACCTTGATCCCGCCGACGTCCAGATAGAGCGGGAAGTCGTCGGCCACGGTTGTCCACAGTGGACCGGCTGGTGTCGCCACCGACAGGCTCGTTGCGCCAGCGGCGGCCGTGGTGTTCACGGTCGAGCTGTCGGTGTCCGCTCGGAAGACCCACTGGTTCGTGTCGCCGGTGTCGGACGCTGCTTCGGCGACTTCGTACGGGACGCCGGGTACGCAGACGAAGGTGATCTCGTGTTCTTTGCTAGCAAGTTTTTCGGTGTAGCCGGGCACGATCTGCGAGATCGTGCCGTTGATCACCAGCTCTTTCGGGTTGATGATCTCGATGCGGTCCTGCAAGTTCACGCTGAGGGCATCGACGTAGAGCTGTTTCGACACCAGGGCCAGCTTCGCGAGGTTCACAGTGACGCGCGGATACCGCGGTTCGTCGACGGTGCCGAGATGGACCTTCCACGTGGCGATGTCGGTCAGTTGGTCGTCGGTCGCGACGTTGTACTCCTGCTCGTCGACGTACCGGCCGACGCCGGCGCCGCTCGTCGGCGAGGTGACGGCGAGGGGACCGGTTTCTTGGGTTGCGCGGTAGCTCGATCCGTTCGTGCGCTTCGCGGTGAAGTCGTTGGTGAGCAGGAGATCGTCGTCAACCTGCCCGAACGGCGACTGCACTTGACCGTCCGCGTAGTCGAGCGTGAGCACGGCGTCCTGGTTGTACAGCGAACGGCCATACCGGAACACGAGACCGAGGATGTCTCTCGACTCGTTGAGATACCCGAGGTCGGCTTTCGCGCATTCGTCGAGCAGGTCGAGAAGGTTCTTGCGTCCTTGCGTGCCGACTTTGGCGCCGTCGAGGATCGAACTCCGGATGAAGCTGAGGCTGATGGCATCGTTTTCGAGGCACAGCCGCTCTACCCGGGTGATCGCGCCTTCACCTGCGTAGGCATTCAGCTGGTCGTTCAAGCTGAAGATGCTGATGAGGCTCGTCCGAACCGCGGCGTGACCGAGCGCCGAGCTACTGACCTGGGTGTAGGGCGAGAGAAGCAGCTGCCGTGGCGCGCCAATCGACCGGACCGGGACAGTTCCGAAGAAGGCCGTTCCTCCGCTTGCGCCCTTCGGCCACCATGCCAGGGTCCAATCGACGTTGCCGCCGTTCTGAACCAGCTCGATCGAGATCACCATCGGGCGGCCGTTCACATTGGCGGGAATCGTTCCGGAGCTTGTGATCGCCGCACGGCCCTGGTCGTAGAAGCGCAGCTCTAAGCCACCGCCTGATCCGGAGTGGTAGAAGCAGTCGACGAACCCGATCGAGCCGGTGCATCCGAGCTGTGAGAACGTCGCCAGGTCTGTCTCGCCGGTACTTGGAACCGACAGCAGCATCATCAGCTGCACCGTTCCGGTCGCCGGGGTACTGATAACCGGCGAACTCCACCTCGAATTGTTCGGCTTTCCAAACGGCGCACTGCCGGGATAACTGCTGTCAGCAGCGAGCTGCGGTGTGCCGCCCCCGGATATCTGCATGGGCCCGATGTTGGGTAGCCCAGAAGCGATCGACGTCGAACCGCTCTCATCCTCGATCGGGTAGTAGAGAACGTGCGGCGGTGCCCCTGGATCCGAAGAGAAGGTCGCGGTTTGGTTCCCGCGCCTCATCGTCGATACCAACGGCGCCTGTCCTTGGGAGAGCCGCCGCCGGATGCCCGCGGCTTCGATCGGGACGTAGACGTCGTTGCCGCTGGTGTCCCATTGGGACGGCCAGGAAGCAACCTCGCCGTGGAACCGGTTGACCCGGACCTCGACGTCGTCGTAGGAGAAGACGACCGGAATGTTCGTGTTGCCGCCAGACACCCCGGAGCGGATCCCGACCCAGCCCGGGGCGCGGTCGATGAACTCGTCGTAGTTGAAGCCGCCCTCGATGGTCCACGCGTACGGTTCCGGGTCCGCCGCGCGCCACACCTTCGCGCGGAGCGTCTGCCCTTCGGTCTGGAACGCAACGCGCAGCGGGACACCGGTGTGCGCGAAGGCGAGAGTCCTGAGTGGAGCGATCTCGAAGCCGCTGACGTGGAGCAGCCGGACGGTGATCGCCTCGGCAGTGGTGATCAGGAGTTCCAGCATGAAGTAGTCGGTCGCACCAGCGCCGCCGACGTCCTGCCCGCCGACGATCAGATTCGCGGGCTCGACGTTGCCGCCAGTCACATTGGTGAACGGGAGGCTGACCGTGGCGCGGATCTCGACGTCCCGAAACCGTGTGCCCTGCAACGTCGAGATCCGGTATTGGACCGTGCCACCGATGGTGTGTGTGCCCTTCCCTGCGGTCACATCGAAGTCGGCGATCCCACCACCGGACCAATACAGGTAGTAGTCGTCACCCTCGTCGGTCTGTCCCCACTCGTTCACGACCGTGCGGTCGAACGAATCCTTCGTGACCACAGTGGACACACGGAGCGGAGTGTTCTGCCCGAACTTCCCGTAGTAGGCGCCCAAAGGATTCCGCGGGGAGTACTTGCCGGTGTGGTTCATCAACGTCAGCTGGCAACTCTGTGGCTGTGCCGCGCCGTCCGTGCGCTCCGACGTGTAGCCGCGGGTGACCTGAACACCGTCGCGGTTGTAGACGTCGCTGGTGACATCGACCCAGCCGAGCGTCGACAGGTACAGCTCGTAGCGGGTGTCTTCCGGATCGTTCGGGAACGCCACGATCATCCCCTCCCGAACGCGGCCTGGACGTTGCCGCCGCCCTTGACCCGCACATACCGGCGGATCAGCTCCGCGATGAAGTCATCCAGCGGATGCCCCGACGACTGCACCTCGAGCACCACCGGGCCGCCGCCGGACCGCTGCCCACCGCGGGCAGCCTGGGCGGACGCCGCGGCACTGCCGACGACCTGGCGCAGGAACCGGATGACGTCGCCGCGCGAGTTCGCGTTGAAGTCGTAGCCGGGCCGCGCCTTGTAGAACATGTCCGCCAGCTGATCGTTGAAGGCGCCCATGTTCGCCGAGCCGCCCCGGAAGCTGAAGTCCTCGGAGAACGAGCCGCCGCCCTCCAGGTGGCTGAGCGCCTCCTGCGCAGCTCCGGTCAAACCTCCGCCTGCGAACCCGTTCACGCCGTTGTTGATGTCCTGCAGCAGCGGCCCCCACTTCCGGGCCTGGGACGCGCGGATCACCATCTCGCCGTTCGACCCGGCGATCGGGCCGCGCGACGACAGCGCGAGGATGCTGTCCGACGTCCCCGTCCCCGGGCCCCGCATCAGCCCGCCGGCGCGGATGTCGAGCATGCTGCCGCCGTCGGCGAACTTCGGCACGGAGCGGATCTGGCCGCCGGAGGCGTAGCCGACGAGGCCGCCCTTCGCGTAGCCGGGTGCGGGGCGGGCACCGTAGCCAGTGCCGCTGTTGAACTGGGTGTTCACCGTGATCGTGGCGGTGCGGTTCCGGGCAGCGTTGTTGATCGCCGCGTTCGCGCGGGTGGTGTTGGCGTCGACGACGATCCACGAGACGGTGCCGTCGGCGTTCCGCTTGGCCTCCAAGGTGCGGTTCTTCGCGGCCTGGATGAATCCGTCGATCGTGAGGAAGCCTCGGGAGCCATTGGCGAACTGCACCGCGGCCTCGATCTGGTTGTTCGCCGGGTTCCGTTGCGCATCGATCGTGACGACACCGGTCGACCCGTCCGCGTATTCGACGACGCTGGAGATCTGGTTGGTGGCGCGGTTGATGTCTGCGGTCACCGACACGGCGCCCTTGGTGTTCTGCGCGAACTCGGGGAGCGCCGCGATCGCGTCCTTCCCCTGTTTCGTGTCGGCGGTGACGTAGGTGGTGATCTCCTTAGGGATCAGGCCGTACTTGTCGGCCAGCGCCTGCGCCTGATCCTTCGTGAGCCCCATCTTCTGTGCGATGTCGACGAACCGGTCCCGCTGCACCGCGAGCCCGTCGTTGACCTTCTTCACGGCCTCGTCGAACGGCATGCCCTTGCGGACCATCTCGTCGATCGACGTACCGGCTTTCGCGAACGACGTCTGAAGACCTGTCGCGAGGTCCTGCAGCTGCGAGCCGTTGGCGGTGAACGTGTTCAGCGACCCGTCCGCGTTTAGCAGCGCCTTGCCGAACCCGTCGGCCTTGTCCATGCCGTCCTTCAAGGCGGTCTCCATCGCGCGGAGCGAGTCGTTTCCCGCCTGGATGGACTCCTCGAAGGTCGCGTTCCGGCCCTCCAGGATGTTCATCACATCCACCAGCGCCGACAGCTTCTCCTCGCTGCCCGACGCGGCGTCCTTCATCCCGTCCATGGCCGACTCAAGGGCGGTCATGGACTTCGCGCCGGACTGCGCCGCGACACCGAGCGCCTTGTTCGTGTCGGCCGCCTTGCCGAACTCGCCGGACGCGTTCTCGACGATGTCGGCCAGCTGCTTCGCGGCGAAGCCGGTGTCGTCCATCGCCGTGACGGTGCCGCCGACACCGATACCGAGCCGCTCGAACCTCGTGGTGAGCGCCTCCGCGCCACCCGCCACGTGCGTGTGCGCCTCAGTGACCCCGCGCAGCTGGGTGACGAGCTGCTTGGCCGCCTCCGTGTTCCCCAGGTAGCCGGACGTCAGCAGCTGCACGCCGCTCGCTCCGGCGAGCTTCTGCGTGTCGAGGATCAGGTTCCGGGTGCCGTCGTGCAGCTGGAAGTTCGCGAGCTTGTCCGCGGCCTTCGCACGCACGGACTCGGTGATCGCGCCCTTCGATTCCCGCAACGCCGCCGAGAGGTCACGTACCCGCGCCGCCTGCGCCGACGCATCACCCGCCGCGTCCTGGTGCTCCTGGCCCAGGATCATCAGGCCAGCGCTCAGCGCGGCGACCGCCAGCGTCGCCGGAGAGAACGCGGCACCGGCCAGCGCACCCACCGCGGTGCCGGCCTTCGCAGCGCCCCGCTCGATGCCGTTGAGGTCGTTTCCGGCGGCGCGGACCTTGGCGCCGATGCCTTCGAAGTTGCGGCCGATGTCGAGCCCGAACTTGGAGGCGATCATCGAGGCGGCGAGGAGCGAGCCACCGAACTGGGTCACGCCCTGCGGTAGAGCGTTGAGGAGTGTGACCAAGCCACTGAGCACGGCCATCGCTCCGCCGCCCGCCGCGCCGAATCCGTTGAGGAACGAGATCGCGGCGCCGCCTTGTGAGGTCAGGTCGAGCAGCGAATCGGTTGCCAGGTCGAGGAACACGTGCAGCTGGGTCAGCGGCCCCGACGAGCCGTTCGCGAGGTTCGCGAACAGTGTCCCCAAACGGCCCTCGACCATCCGCACCGTGCCGCCGAAGATCGCCATGCCCTGGCCGGCGCCCGACGAGCCCTTCGAGGCGTTGGCGAAGAACTCGCCCAAGCCGTGGCCCGCTTCACCGGCGAAGGCGCGGACACCGACGAGCGCTTGGTGGGATCCCTTGAGCCCGGTCACCATGCCGGGCAGCGCGCCCTCGGCGAGGTCGGTGACGGCGCCGGTGAGGACCTTGACCTCCCCGGCGCTCGCGCCGAACGCTTCTTTCGCGACGGGAGCGAGCCGGTCCCACGAGTCGTGCAGGTCCGACGCCGCGGTCAGCACCGGGCCTTTCAGGACCTGTGCCATGAGGGTCGCGTCGTCCACGATGTCGCCCGCGAGTTCGCCGTACGACCCGGAGATCTGCTCGTTGGACTGGAGGATCATTCCGGCGACGCCGATGGCGGCGGCAGCGGGGAGCGCGAGCACAGCCGCCGCTCCTGCCGCGCCGATCGCGGCCGCGGCGGGAAGTCCTACCGACAGCCCGGTGAACAGTTTGGCGTCGAATGCCTTGTTCGCCCGCCCGGCCACGCGGGACATTTCACCGTCGACGGCGGCGCCGCCACGCCGGGCTCCTTCTCTGGCGCCCTTCTCGATGCCGTCCCCGGCCGCGCCGCCGAGCTTCTCCCCTACCGCGGCGATCTTCTGCTGGGAGCGGTTGAGTTCGTTCGCGATTGCGTCGGTGGCCTTCTCCGTGCCCTTGCGGGCGCGGACGGTGAAGGTGCCGGAGAACTCGTCGCCCGCACCTTCACCTGCCTTCCGCGCTTTCGCCTTCTGGGCGGCGGCGAACTTGTCGCCGTCGCGATCGTTCCAGTGAACGTTGATGCGGACGTCGTTACTCACCTAGCTCGCCTCCTCCCTGAACGCGTACTTCTCGATCTCCAGCAGTTGCAGCAGCCGCTCGTCGGAGTCGAGCACCGCGGTCGGCAACACGCCGAACCGCTGTGCCGTCTCCAGCACCCACATGGCGTTGGTCAGCTCGCGAGGGGCGTCATGCCGATCGAGGCTTCGAGGTCCAGGTCCCTCGTCTCCGGCGGCGGCGTGGACTCGACGACGCCAGGCGTCGATGGCTGCTCTAAAGGGGCGGTCGGTCGGCGCGCCTCCATCCACGCCTGGAGGATCGGGAGGAGCACGGTGTCTTCGAGGCTGGTCATGCCCTCGACGGTCATCGGGACCGGGACGCCGTCGATCTCGATGTTCCATTCGACGAGGACACTCGCGAAGATGGCGAGGCGTTCCTGCCATTTCTCGGCGTCGTCGTAGTCGTTGCGCAGCTGGACGGAGCCGCGACGTACACGCACCTTCAGGCCCTGGAGTTCGGGGTGGTCAAACTCCAGGGCGTAGGTGGTGGGGTTTCCGTTGAATCCCATGTGGATGGTCCTTCGGGTTTAGGCCCAGGTGGGCACGGCGCCGTCCGCCAGCGCGAACGGAACGGTGACGGTCAGCTCACCGGACGCGGCGCGCTTGACGCTGTAGTCCGTGAGGACGCATTCGTTGTTGAGCGTGACCCCGTTCAGCGTCATCGCGACGGTGCGCGCGACGGCGGTTGACGGCACGGTCTTCGCGACGTCGTGGATGCGGTCGGTCGCCGGGTTGAAGACTCCGTTGAGGGAGCCCGAGAAATCTGCGAGCAGCAACAGCCGCTCGCGCGCGCTCTTGTCGACACCGGTGACGTCCTGCTCCGCGCGCGGCGTCGCGAAGTCGAAGTCGGTGACATCGTTCCTGATGTCCTTTGCCGTCCCGGCGGCGTTGTCGACGCTCAGGGTGGTCATCCCGAGACCGCTGCTCTTAGCCATGGTCGTGCTCCTATCCTCGGTTGATCAGCTCGGAGAGCCGGTTCTGGTTGGTGCAGAAGTCGTCGACCCACGGATCCGGGCCGGAGTGGCGGGTGATCACCTGCCCGCGGTCGTTCTGGACCAGGTACAGCTCCGGCTTGTCGATCGGCACCCGGTGCTGCCGGAAACAGCGCTGCCCGGGCTCGAACGTGAACACGGTCTGGACGCGCGCCGCGGCGAGCGGCTGGCCGGGCGGCGCCTCGATGAGCTCGCTGGTCTCGACGTGCCGGCGCGTCCGGTCGCCGCGGATGTAGGCGGCCTGCTCGGCGCCGAGCGACGTGTTCTCGTCGACGACGGTGCGCCACCCGTTGAGGTAGGCGGTGCAGTGGTCCTCTTCGCACGTCCCGACACGGAAGTGTGTGTCCAAAGGGGACGAGATCCGGTAGTGCTGGATGGGCATGGTCGGCTCCTAGAAGAAGGTGGGGGCGTCGTTGCGGTTGGCGACCACCGCGAACACGGCCTCGCTGAACGTTCCGATCGTGATCGCGCGGAGGTAGCGTTCGACGGTCTGGCCGCGCGCCGTCTCCAGCCGCTGCGTGGTGATCCCGGTGGCCGCGGCGAAGGTGCCGCCGACGACATCGGCCCACGCGTCACCGACGCCGTTGTCCGCCGACTCCTGGATCTTCACCGTGACGCTGGTGCCGGTGAACGCGAACACGTGCAGGTAGAACTGCGCGCCGAACTCCGAGGGCCCGGTGCCGGACGAGCCAAGCCCGAAGTCCACCCCCGCGCCGTTCGTGGCGGCGGTGTCGGTGCGCTGCCCGGCGGTCAGCTGGTTGCCCCACTCCAGGCCGAAGGCGTTCGCGACTGAGGACTCGTCGAACGTGACCTCGCCCTCGGTGCCGCGTTTCATGTCGTAGTTCAGCTGTTTCGAGGTCAGGCAGGCGGCCGCCGCGCCGAGGGTGGTGCCGCGCCCGTAGGTGACGATCTGGTCGGCGGTCGGGAGCAGCGACAGCCGCTCGTGCACCGAGGCGATCTCGCCGGGGCCGTTGGTGGGGTTGAAGAACGTGGTCGCGTCGATCTTCCCGTCGCGGACGCCGAGGATCCTTTCCATGGCTGCCTTGTTGATGCCGGTGACGTCGATCGGCGACGCCCCGCCCTGGATCTCGTTGAGCTGCTGGATATCGCCGGACACGTCGTACCCGGAGATCCAGAGCGCGTCACCCAATCCGCTTTGCTTTGCCACGTCAGGCCTCCTGCGTCCAAGCGTCGTTGATGATGATGGGAACGATCACGTCGATCACCCGGAACTGCTGGTTCGCCCTGACCATGTATCCCGACCGGCCGGACAACGGAATCCCGTGCGCACCCAGGAGATCGACGTGCCGCGCGTCGCCGTCGAGCTCGAAGTCCGAGTGGATCGATCCGATGAACGCATCCGCCGCACCGACGATCCGCGGATCGATTCCGTCCTGTGGATCAGACATGTCGGTCGAGACCCTGACCTTCACGCCGAGCCGCGCCGACGTCGCCGCCAGCCCAGACGACTGCACCGGGTCGATCGTGTCGACGTACACCTCGGCGTGCACACCACGCCCGGGGGCGTTCGTTGTCTCATGCCCGTTCACGGTGTCGAACACGCCGAGCCGCCCCGCGTGGGAGATGAGATCGTCCTGAATGGACTCGAACCCGAGCGTCATCCGTTCAGCCCCCTGACCGCGCGGTCGACGATCGGGACGAGAATCCCGTCGACCTGGCCTTCGAGTTCCTGCGCCGCGCGGCGGAAGGACGCGTAACCCTTGAACCGGGTCGTAGCGTTCCTCGACCCGGTGCCCTCCAGCCACGGGCCGTAGATGACGTCGCGGTCGTGCACGATCTGCTCGTCGCCGTGGCGTTCGCTCGTGATCTGCGTTTCGTAGTACGGGGTCGGGTTCCGGATCGACAGGTTCAGATTCGCGTGCACGTCCGCGAGGCCCTGGCCGCCGACGCGGTTGAGGCCTTCGTCTTCCAGCTCCCGCCGGATCGTGGGGTTCCGGTCGTCGAAGAACGGGCCGGAGATCGTCACTGTCGCCATCGCTACACCGCCCGGCTTCGTGCCTTGCGACCATGCGCGGTGTAGACCTGCTCGCGGAGGTCGTCGATCGTGAGCGTGACCGACCGAGACGACTCCCCCGCCCGTGTCACGGTCGTGTACCCGGCCTGCTCGCATCCGAGCCGCACCAACGCCTCGGCGACCGCCAGCGACTCGACCAGCGGCGGCGGCTCCCACCGCACGATCGCGGCCGCCGTCGAGTGCTCGGCCGCGGTGGTGCCGAGTACGCCGCGCTCCACGATCAGCGTCCGCGGCGCGAACACTGTGGCGCCCGCGGTGTGCGCGGCAAGCGCGGTGCCGTCCCATTGGCGCTTCACGATCAGCGTGTTACCGGCGACGTCGAGGATCAGCATCCGTTCGCCGTCGATGAGGATGACCTCGCCGATCGCGAAGCCGCTGCCGTCAGCGACGGCCACCGTCGCCCCGTTCGCTTGCGCTGCGAGGTTCGCCTGCAGGGTCTGGCCGGTCGTGAGCGACCGTTTCCCCGTGACGACCATGCGCTCCGAGTCGACCCGGATCAGCTGCCCGATCCCGATGGCGGCCGAGTCCGACACATCGACCGCGGTCTCCGTCGTGTCGACCGCTTCCACCAGCTGCCCGGCCGCGACCTCGACGACCGGCGCGCCGGCGTATAGGCCGGTGATCACGGTGCTCTGCTGGTAGGTGTCCCCGGCCGAGAGCGCGGACGACGACGCGAGGTCGATCTCGATGCGGTTGTAGGGAGGTCCGCTGTTCGGGTACAGCTTCAGGTCCAGGGTCGGGATGGTGACGCCGCCGGAGACGAAGCTGGTGACGGACACGACTTCGTGGGCGTCGAGCCACAGTCGCCACGACGGGGGCCGTTGGACGCGGTCGGGCCAGTCGAACGCGACGGTCTTGTACTCCGGGTAGAAGCGGCGGTGGCATTTGCCGTTGATGGCGTCGGTGGCCGCGAGAAGGGCAGTGTCGACCTGCGCGTCGGTGCGCGCGGTCTGCGCGCTGTCTAGCGCGCGCTTGACGCGTTCCCGCGTCGCGTAGGCGATCCGTGCCATTCCTGTGCCCTTGCTGTCTTGGCCGTGCCGCCCGTGGGCGACAGGGAGTGGAGCGATGTTCAGTTGTGGGCGGTGCCGATGCGACCGGTTCGGCGGTTGCCTGCTTCCCAGGTCGAGCCGTCAAACCGGCAGTAGAGTTCGCCGTTCGGTCCGGTGGTCAGCGGTTCTCCGCAGTCCAAACAGGCCGCAGGGTCGCGTTCGAGTTCGTCGCGTTGGTGCTGGACAGCCTCCTGGTAGATGGCGAGTAGCCCGTACCAACCTCCGGTGTCCGCCATCGATCCCCCTGGTTCAGCTCCTCGACGTCTTCCGCGCCGCCCTGGGTTTCGGCCCGTCGGCCACCGGCTCCGGCTTTTCCTCGACGGCAGGTGCCTCAGCGGGTGGGGCCTCGGTCTCGGAGTCGGGCACGACGGCTTCAGGCATGCCTTCGCCGGTGTCCGCGTTGGACGGTCCACCATGGACAGTGATCTTCGGCATCGTTTCCAGCTCCCTCTGAAGCTGCTCGGTTTCCTGGATCGGATCGTTGGCCTGGCATTGCGGGCACGCGGGAGCGCCGGGCGCATACAGCGCGGTGCACTCCCGGCACTCCCACGTGGCCATCAGGCAGCCACCACCGACGCACCGTTGTCGATCGGCACGTACGTCAGGACCCAGAGGATCGCGCCGTCCGTGCCGGCCGACACTGACTCGATCTGTCCGGAGTCGCAGATGAACGCGCCACCGGTCTTCTGACCGCGCGCGCCCACCGTCACGACCGCGGCCGCGTCGAGGAGCGGCACGATGATCTCCCCGGCTGCGGTGTCGGTCGTGCCGAGATCCGTGGCGGAGAAGACATCCCGCGTGGTGCCGAGGGTGGGGTTGTGCTGGAGCTTGTAGCTGTTCGCCACGGTGATCGCGGTGGTGACCCGGCCGACGAGGCTGGTGACCGCCACCAGGCCACCGGCGATGGTGAACAGCGGCACCGTGGTCGCGGCCAGCGTGCCGGTGGACTTCTCGACACGGACGCCGAGCGCGATCGACCGGACCTGACTGCCCTGGATGAGAGTCGACATGTTCGTCTGTCCTTTATGGTCAGGCGCTCAGCGCGGGCAGGTTGGCCGGGGCGCGGCGCGTGGTGAGGTCGTGGACGATCGCCGCGACCAGACCGGCGCCGCTCGGGGTGCACTTCACGTAGGCCTTGCCGTCCGGGAGGGACTCGGCGGCCACGTGGATCGCGGTCGCGCCCGACGCGATCGTCACGGCGTTGCTCGCGGCCTGAGTCGTTTCGGCCCAGGCGGCAGTGCCATTGGTCTGCGCGTTGGTGACCTTGCGCGTGAGGATGTTCCCCGGGCTGGCGTACGAACCCGCGAGGGTGTCCGCGCAGGTGACGGTGAACGTGTCCGCGCCGGTGCAGATGAAGGTGACGCCGGTGGCGTTCTTCAGGCTGACGCCGACGCCGGCGGCGATGGGGATGGCGTTGAACTCGCGGCCGAGGCCTTCCATGATGTTGCCTTTCCTTCTGGGGGTTGAGTGCCATTCGGTACAAGGGCCCGGCGGGGAGTGACTGCCGCCGGGCCCCGGCAACGACTACGGAGCGGGCTGGCCGCTCTCGTCCTGCAGGTGTGCGGTGGTGTGCCGCTCCTCGCGGGCGGCCTGCTCGGCGACGGCGAACGGGTCGTCCTCCCACGCGCCGCCGATCACGACCGCCCCGGCGGACCCGACCCCGGTGATCGGAGTCAGGCCCGTGGGGGCTTCGCCGCTCCAGCTCACGCGCGGGTCTCGAGCTTCACGAACGGGGACAGGGTGTTCGAGCCCTTGTTCGGGGTGATCGCGGACTTGATCCACGGGGTGCCGTCGACGCGCTCGATCAGCCGGAACGCGGTCTTGTCGTTCCCGAACTTGAACTCGGTCGACGTCGCGGACTGCATCGCCTGGCGGTCACCGATGAGGTAGTAGCCGAAGTCCACGAGGTTGACGTCGCCCGCGGTGCCGACGCTGGAGACCTTCTCCGTCCACACGACCGGACGGCCGAGGATCCGCACCGGCGGCGCACCTTCGCCGGAGCCCTCGCCGATCCAGACCGCCGAACCGCCGGTGCCGACCGACAGCGCCATCGTGGCGATTTCCGGGAAGCAGTCGTTGTTGATGACCCACACCGCGGAGTTGAGCGAGGCCGGGAGCATCCGCGAGTACATCTTGACCAGGTTTTCCCACAGGATCGTGGCCGCGGTCTGACCGCTTTCCTTGGACACCGACACCGCGGCTTCGGCGTTGAGGTAGCCCAGCGGCTGGCCGACGCCGTTGCCGCCGGTGAAGGCGACGTCCTCGAACCAGGCCAGCGCCTCCGGGTAGGACTCCGAGAGGAACTGTTCGAGCGAGATGATGCTGTCCTGGAACAGCTCGTTCGGGATCTCGCTGTACAGGGTGAGTTTCTTCGCGACCAGGTCGATCCGGCCGAACTTCGGCGCGGAGTCGGTGAGCGCGCCGGACTCCTCGGTCCAGTAGCCGACGATGCCGCCGTGCACGCTGGACGCGTTCGAGGTGGAGTCGAGCATCGGGTACGGCACGGTGAGGGTTTCCATCGGCACGACCCGCGCCCGCGACCGGACGACAGCCTTCTCCAGCGCGACGCGCAGCAGCTCCGACCGCAGGAACTCCGGGATCAGGAACCCGCCGTCCGCCGGGATTCCCGAGCCGAACGAGGCCTGGAGCTTCTTGATCTCGCTGCGTGCGGCAAGCGACTCCTGCGAGTTGTGGCCGACCCAGGTCGCGGCCATGAACGAGGACCAGTCGCCGAAGTCCTTGTCCAGAGCGGCGCCGGCCGCCTTCGGGTTGTAGTGCTTCGAGCGCTGCACCGGCATGGCACGCGGGTCGAGGTTGAGGCGGTTGATGTTCTCGATCTGGTTCGCCTTGAGGATCTCGGCGAACTGCTTCTGTGTCTCTTCCTTGATCTGCGCGGCGATCGTGGGGTCGTTCTTGGCCTGCCCGTCGGCGTAGGCCTGGATGAACTCGGCCAGGCCTTCCTTGTTGGAGATCTTCTTGATCTGGTCGGGGTCGCCGAGCGCGTCGAGCAGCTCGTCGCTGTTGCGCGGGACCGCGGGGGCGCGGTTGATGACGCGGCCGACCTCGTCGGTGCGGTAGCCGCGGCGGGCGAGCTGGTCGCGCTGCCCCGGGGAGAGCGTGAGCGTGGCGGTCATGCCGGTGTTCCTTCCTTCTCAAGGGCTGCGAGCAACTCGTCCACGGTGGACGGTGCTGCGTGTGCGAGCAGGCCGTGCTGGAGCGCGGCCCACTGGTCGGTGACGGCGGCGTCGGTGCCGTTCGCCGGGATCTCGTCGGTGTCCTCGTCCTCGTCCTCGTCGGGTTCACCGGGGGCGTCGTCTTCGTCGGGCTCGGTGCCAGGCTCCGCTTTCGCGGCGGGTTCGACGGCCGGTTCCTCGACCGGCTCGTCCTCGCCCGGCTCGGCGGCCTTGTTCTCCGGATCGGTGTCCTCGTCCGGCTCCGGATCGGGGGCCGGGTCCGCGGAGTTCGCGGGGGCCGGGATCGCCGGCGCCGGGGCCTGGTCCCGGCCGGCGTACTTGAACACCGACAGGTCGTATGAGGCGGCCATCGCGTCGTCCGTGGGTTCCCGCTCCGGTGCGGCTTCGACCTCGTCGGCCAGCCCGGCGGCGACGGCTTCCTCCGCCGAGTACCAGGTTTCGACGCGCATCGCCTCGCGCCACTGGCCCGCGTCTCCACCTGATTTCTCGGCGTAGATGGAGGCGATGTTGTCGTTGGTCTTGTCGAGCAGGTCCGCCATGGAGCGCATGTCGTCGGCTTCGCCGATCGCGATCGCGTGCGCCTCGTGGATCATCATGGTGGTGTTGCGGCCCATGACGACCTTCTCCCCGGCCATAGCGATCACGGACGCGATCGACGCGGCCAGACCGTCCACATAGGTCGTGACCGTCGCCCGGTGGGCGCGCAGCGCGTTGAGGATCGCGATGCCCTCGAACACGTCGCCGCCCATGCTGTTGATGTGCAGGTCGAGCTGGCTGGCGTTGACGTTCTGCAGGTCCCGCACGAAGTCCTCGGCGGTGACACCCCACATGCCGACCTCGCCGTACAGGTAGATGCACGCCGAGCCGGGGCTTTGCACGAGGTTGTCGATCCGGTACCAGGTCTGGCCGGTCTTTCCCTGCCGGACGTGGCCCTGCAGCCGCTCACGCTGCGAGCGCAGCCGGGCGCCCTTGGACATCACTGGCCTCCCTTGGTGGTCTTCGGGCGCCAGACGCCCACAACGGTCCCCCTGCAGCGCCACCGGCCGAGGCAGTCGATGTACCCGCCGGCCGGATAGAGCTTGTTCAACGGGGCCTGGTCGTCGGTGTTCGCGATCCACCGGCCGTGGACCTCCCTGCACGGGCCGCACGTGTTGCGGTCCATCTGCTCGGAGGCGTACAGCGCGCCGACCGGGCCGGTGCTCAGGGTCTTGGCGCGGGCCTGGTTCTGTGCGTCGGTGAGCGCGGAGCCGAGCGCGGTTTCCGTTGGCGCGTCGGACAGTTCGTCGAGGAACGTGCGCATGTGTTCGGCGACGACGTCCTCGTCCGGCTCCGGGCCAGCCACGCGAGCGGCCTCCCGCCCGGCGGTGAGCGCGTACCGGCGGGCCTCGAAGTCCGCGATCTCCCGCGCGGCCGCCTCGAGCTCCTCGACGGTGGGCCAGGTCGCGGTGAGGTCGACGTCCTGCTCGGCGGCCTCGTCGACGGCGTGCCCGGCCGCGGTCTCCCCCATCGCGGCCATGGCGTCGGCCAGGAGCGTGGTCGCGTCGTCGATGTCGAGGGTGAGTGTGCCAAGGTCGGCGCGGTCACCGTCGCCGCCGAGCGCCGCCTTGATCGCATCGATCAGCGCCGTGATCCACTTCGCGACGATGGTGGTGTTCCACGTTTCGACCAGCGCGGCGACCGCGGCCGCCCACGCCTCCTGCACCGGCGCGAGGTCGACCTCGTCGACGGCGGCCTCATTCCGCTCCGGCCACCCCTCCGGCGGGGTTTCCAGGGGCGGCGCGTTCCGCAGCAGCCGCCGCAACGCCACATCGGCCTCGTCCTGGGCGCCCGGTGCCGGCCTCGCGGCCAGACCGCGGAACAGCGCCTCGACCGGGTCAGCGGGCTGGGGTGCGCCCGGCTCGGCCGGAGCCGTGGCCGGACCGGGCGCGGGTTCGCGCGCCGGTGACTCGTCGGCGGGCTTGTGCCACACCAGGCCGTCCGGCAACTCGTAGGCTTTCGCTGCGGTGTTGCCGTCGAATCCGACCTCGACAAGCGCGGCCACCGCCTCCGCGCGGGACGAACGCTCGGCGTTCTCCGCCTCGGCATCCGAGGGCACCGGCGAGTCGTAGTCGAACTCGAGGTCGTGCGCGGTGTCGCCGAACAGCGGCAGGAACTTGGCGTTCAGGGCGTCGCGCCACCGGTCGAGCCGGGGCACGGTCAGCCACTCGGCGAACACGGCCTTTCCGGCTTCGGCGACCGCGCGGTTGACGTCCTCGGTGATGCCGAGCATCGACTTCGGGAACCCGTAGGCTTCCATGATCGCGTCGCGGGTCGTGCCGCGAAGCGCCGAGAATTCCATCTCCCGCTGGGAGTACTTGCGGTCGATCCACTTTCCCTGCTCCAGGATCGCGACCCGGTGCGCGCGGGCGACGCCGCGGTGCTGCTCGTCCCACCGCGCGGAGAGCTCGTCGAACTCGTCGTCGGTGAGGCGCTTCTCGACCTCGATGATCCCGCCGGGCTCCGCGCTGTTGTAGAAGAACGACGCGTTCCACTCGGCCGCGTACTGCGCGGACCGGGCCTCGACGAGGATCGTGCCGACCGGGCCGAGACCGCGGTACGGATCGACCGGGTTCGGCATCCGGACATGCAGCACCTCGTCGACGGCGAGCGGAACACGCTCACCGTCAGGGCTGGTGTAGATCCATCCGGCGAGGTAGTCGGTCGGGTGCGGGACCGGGTCGAGCCGGTCGGGGCGCAC
Source organism: Amycolatopsis sp. NPDC058340 (assembly GCF_042723975.1). Lineage (NCBI taxonomy): Bacteria > Bacillati > Actinomycetota > Actinomycetes > Pseudonocardiales > Pseudonocardiaceae > Amycolatopsis > Amycolatopsis sp. NPDC058340. The sequence continues at coordinate 178,908 of NZ_JBHXIB010000006.1, forward strand.
CGGCCACAGCTCCAGCGGAAGCCGCGACGCACGATGCCGGCCGATGACGAGAGCGGCTTCGCCGGGGAGGTCGAGGTGTTGCTGTGCGGTCTCGAACAGTTCCATGCGGGTGAAGAACTTGTTCGGCCGGTTGATCACGTCGAGCGCGGCGTGCCGGGTGACCTCGACGCGGTCTTCGTCCTTTCCGGACTTCGCTTTGCGGTAGAGCTTCCACACGGTTTTCGCGACCGCGGTGCTCGTCTTGTTGACGATGCCGAAGATGGTGCCGTTGATGGCCATCATGTCGAGCTGGCCGCGTGCGTCGCGTCGGGTGTGGTTGCCGCCGAAGGCGTTCGCGGCTGCGCGGGAGACGAGCGGGACGGGCGATTCGTTGCGGGGGCCTGGTTTGCGGGCGACGCCGCCGAGGAGGCTAGCCACGGCCGTCGTCCTGGTCGGCCTTGCGCTGGCGGATCTCCATGTCGATGCGGGCTTCCAGCAGCCAGCAGGCGAGTCCGGTGGCGGCGAGACCGGCGGTGAGGTCCCAGCGGTAGGCGGCGATGACCAGGAGGACGAGGCCGAGGAGGGAGAGCATGACCATGCCGACGTGCTTGCCCGCGGGCTTCAGGATCGCGGCGAGAGTGGTCAGCATGGGCACAATGTACAGCCCAAGCCGATCAAGTTGACACATTGCGTATAGCTCTGACCAGGCACAACGGCGAGGTTGCGCTTCGAAAATGGCAATAGATGTACAGTTTGCACATCACGCCATCCGAGGGCACAGGAGACCACAATGGACAACCAAAATGTGACCCTCGACGAGGTGCGAACTTGGCCGGCCACAGTCGATGTCCGGGACGCCGTGCGGGCGCTGGGGATCTCGTGGACGCACGGTTACCGGCTGGCCCGCGAGGGCAGGTTCCCGTGCCAGGTCGTGCGGATGGGGAAACGTCGGGTCAAGGTCGTGACGTCGAGTCTCATCCGGCTCCTCGATGAGACCGCGCCGTAACGACCCTTGGCCGCACTGCGACTACGCAGACGAGGTGACGACGATGACCGGCGTGCAACAGTTCTTCATGGGCATCGGTTTTCTGGCCGTGTTCTTCGGCGTGCCGATCGCGATCTACCTTCTGGTCGAGCGCCGGAACGACCGTCTGCGCAGACAGCGCCGGGCAGGGACCGAGGCGCGTCGAAAGGCCGCTGAGGCGGACGGCTGAGCGACATGCGAAGGGCCCTCGACGCCACCACGTCGAGGGCCCTTCGGCTGACCGCCAGTCCCGAAACCAGCGCCAACCACTGCACGCCGGAGCCTACCGCCCGCCGCCGCCAAGTCTGCGGAACCGCGGCCGGACCGCGGACACGAGCAGCCGGTTCAACGCCTGCGACATCGTGTCCACCTGGTCGTCCTTGCTGCCGTTGGGGAACGCGGCGCACTCCTCCACGAAGTCACCCACCCACGGGGCGAGCTCGGCGTCAGGAAGGAACGTGTTCCCCGACTCCACATAGGACGACACCGCCGCGACACGCGCGTCCTTGGACTCGGTCGGGCTAACCGGGATGATGCCGCCCACCGTGGTGTTCAACTGCGCGATCACTGCGGTGCCGTTCGCCTTGTCCTCCACGAGTTTCGCGTGCGCCGTCGGCCATTTCGCGCACAGCGCCAGCATCGCGCGGCAGGTCGTCGGGAAGTCCATGCGACCACGCACCTGATCGAGCAGAAAGGCGTCCGCACCCCGGCGCCCCCACACCTGCCCAACGACGAAGTCGGCTTTCTTGGTGTCCTTGAACGCCATGTCCCACGACTGAATCACCTCGTCGAACCGGGACGGCAGCATCGACCCATCGTCCTGCTCGACCCATTGAGGCGCGCTGTAGTACTGCCACCACCCGCGCTTGAGCATGTCGCCGTCCGCCGGGGACGGTCGGCCTTGGTAGAGCGCGTTCCACACGCGCGCGCCGACATCGGATTCGATCGCCTTCCACTCCTCGGCGGTTCGGCCGCGCGTGGACTCCAGGTACTCCCCCGGTTCACGGCCGAGCGGGTCGTCCTCACTCTCTGCCTGGGCGGGGATGTTGAGGAGTTCCCAGCCGCCTTCGCCGTCGAGGAGCCGCCCGGCGATGTCGTCCTCATGCCACCGCGTCAAGATCATCACGACAGGGGCGGCCGGCGCGAGCCTCGTACGGGCGACGTTCGTCCACCAGTCCCAGCACGCCTCGCGGTAGGTCTCCGAATCGGCCTGGGCCCGGTCCTTGATCGGGTCGTCGATGATCAGCAGATCGACGGCGCGACCGGTGAGCGCGCCCCCGATACCGACGCTGTACACGCCGCCCTCATGACCGTCCAGCTGCCACTCGTGCGCCGCCGACGTGTCACCCCGCACCTTCAACCCGAGCTCCGGATGCTCGGCGATGTCGTTACGGATCTGCCGACCCCACCGGCGCGCCACACCCAGCTCGTACGAGGTGATCGCGATCCGCAGCTCCGGGTTGCGCTTCAGCATCCACGCCGGAAACCGGCGCGAAACCCGCTGGCTCTTCCCCTCCTGAGGCGGCAACGAGATGATCAGCCGCTCGATCTCACCCGCGGCGACCGCGGCGAGCTTCTCGTCGATCAGGTCAAGCGCCTTGGTCTGCACGTTCGCTGGGTCCACCGTGGACGTGAACTCGCCCAGCGTCTGCGGTGGACGCTCAGCCTCGGCGGCCTGCTCTTCGAGCCGCTGCGCGGCGAGCAGCAGCCCGTCCACGGTCACACGACCTTGAGGTGCCGCGCCGCGGCCATCTTCGCCGGGCCCCGGGCGCCGGCGGGGATTCCGGCGACGTCGAGCGCGGCCTCGATCGCGCCGAGGACCAGTTCGGCCTGCCGCTCCGCCAGCCGGACCTGCCGTTCGGCGAGACCGGCGGCGATGGCCTTGGCGGAGAAGTTCGCGCACCGGTCGCGTTCGTCGGCTTCGAGCTTGGCGAGGCCGCGGATGGCTTCGCCGGTGGCGTAGATGCGGCCGTCCTTGGTGTCGGCGTAGGTGTTGCCGATCAACGCGGAGACGCCGCCGGTGGTGAAGATGCGTTCCAGATCAGCGCGGGCGGCCTGGAGCCCGGGGGCTTCGGGGAGCTTGTCGTCGCGTGGTCCGGGTTCGCCTTCGATGAGGAGCTGCTCGGCGTCGAGTGCGGCCTGGAGTCGTTCGGCGGCGTCGAATGCGTCCGAGAGCAGTCCGGAGTACAGCTCGGCGCGGGCGGCGGACTGCGACACGAGGCGGAGGAGAACTTCGCCGGGTTCGACGGTGCTGTCACCGAGACCCCAGTTCATGAGTTCGGCGCGCACGGCGGCTTTCGCACGGACTTGCGGGGCGCGGCCGCCGTGCGTCCAGCAGACGGTGCCGCCGGTGATGGCGTGGTTCTCACACGGCCGGTCCAGGATGTTGCCGTCCTCGTCGCGCATGATGTTGCCGTCGGCGTCGCGGATCTTCGAGCGGCCGGTGCACATCGGGTTCGGCGCAGACCCGCGGGGCTTCTTCCGTTCCACCATCACGCACCGTCCGATCTGCCGCTGGTGTCCATGCCGCCATTGTCACCCGGGACCGCTCGAACGCGACAGAGCAAACCCGAAACGCGATACTATGCCGCGCTAGCCGCGCTTCGCCAAGACTGGCAGCTCGTCACCCCTGCGCGACCAACGATTCCCCCGCATATCGGTGTACTCGTATCCAAACACCACGCCCCGTTGAATCATCGAAGCCAATTCAGTGTTCAGATTCGGCATGTGAGGCTTGGACTCGAAGTCTGTGTTGTACGGTGGCAACATCGGCATCAAGATCTGAATAGGTGCCATCTGAACCACGCGAGGATGATCCTCTCCCGGTTCGTAGTAATTCGTAACGAGAACATCGGTTACTGGCTCGGGGCCGCGATTGCTAATCACTAGAGACTGCCCGCCTTCCGTTCGACTCGTGATGAACGTGGCACGCACGAAGTCCTGGTGCGCATCAGCCTCCTCTCGGTGAACCGTCTCGCGCCTTGCAATATCGAGTGCCACGAGAGCGGCAGCGAACGCCCCAAGCCCGCCGACCCACTGACCCAGTCCGGCCCAGTCACCGGGACCGAGCCACTCTCGGAAGCCGAACATCGCGAGGATGCCGACCGTGGCCCCCGCGGCGAGAAGCCATCCGCGGGGGCCGATGTTCTTGAACGTGTCGCGAATCAGTTTCACGAGCGCCGCCGTTTCGACTGCCATTTGCCGATCAGTTTCGCAAGACCACGCCGGCGTCTGGGTTCGGCACCGACATCCCGCCGAGCGAGCCGTTGGAACTCAGTCCAGCATCTCAGGTCAGCCTTGTACGAAGGATCCGCCAGTCCCTTGGTGACTTCCATGGTGAAACGCCGATACTGCTCAGCAGTGTCTGGGGCACCGACGAGGCTAATGTGTCCCCATGCCTCCAGCAGAGGCTGAACGTTCCGGTTTTCCTTCGCCGTGTTGAGAATCTGCGCAGAGACACGGATACCGTTGGCATATGCCTCCTGTTGCCTGTCCTCGCGTCTGAGCTGCCTACCTCGCACGGTAGTGATCATCGACGCCGCGATGGCGCCGCTCATACCGAGAGTCGCGCCTATGAGCGCAGCTGTTGCCGCGTCCATGTTCTACCGCCTTTCTGGTAGGTCATCTAGACAGTGGGCGCCAGGGCAGTTCAGGACTTGGACTTGTCGTCCTCGCGCCGCAGCTTCTCCGCAGCGATCCACGCCAGCGTCTCGCGGTAGAGGTTCTCGCCGCCGGGATGGGGAACCGGCTTCCACACAATGCCGCGCTCGTCGCAGATCTTCTGCACCAGACGTTCGGCGTTCCGCGTCTCGAACCGCTTCTCATGTTCGCCAGCGAGCGCGATCCAGTAGAGCGCCGTGCTCCTGTTGAAGTCGTACTCCCAGCGCCACGAGAGCGCACCGATGTCCTGTAGTTTGTCGAGAGTGTCACCCAGATGCTGCTGACGCGAGATGTGATAGGGCCGTCGAACCATTGCTGGTCACGACCTCTCCGTGTCCAACGCCCACGGGCCACCGTTGGTCCGTCGGAACACCAGGAAACCTGGGTGCGACGCCGCAACCATCCGGCGGGCATTCGCCAAACCGGGCTCGTGTACCCCCGCCTCGATAGTGGGCTCGGTCGCGCCTGACGGGCCGATGCCGTATTCGTTGGTGTCCGCTCTCGCTTCGAGCATGAGGTTGAAGTCGTCGTACTCTGCCTGGCAACCGCCGCAGAAGTCCAACCAGCGTGAGCCCGCATCGGTCCCGATGACCTGGGCCGCGGTCGCCGGTTTGGCGCAGCGGGCGCAGGAGTGGTTCTCTTGTGCGCGCTCGTTGACTGCAGCTTCTTCGACTGCATCAGCCGCACTCGGCAGCAGGGTGGGGTTGACGGTGATGGTCATGAGGAAGTCGGTTAGTCCGATCATTGTCACCACATCTCGGGTTCGGGGTCGTCGGGGTCACGGTCGGACGTCGGCGAGTTGAGGAGCGCCTCATGCTCCTGCTCATACCGCGCGATCTGGTCGTCCTCCGACTCGTCCTCGTCGTAGTTGAGTCCGACAGTCATCGCGGCGTCGTCCTCGGCTTCAGCTGCCGCCCAGAACTCGCGGTCGGGTAGCTCGTGCTCAGCGCTCATTCCTGACTCTCTGGCTTCCGGGGTTCGTGCAGGTACGGTTCGATCTGCGCGTAGAGCGCGGCCGGGTCAGCCGTATCGCGCTGCTTCCACATCGGGCATTCGTCGTCGAGGTCTTCGTTGTCGATCACGCCCTTGGGCTCGCCGTTCAGCCTGACGAGCCAGCCGTCGACGTCCACCAACTCGGTGAGGTCGAGCCGCACTTCGGGCGAGTCCGCGACGAAGTCGCCTCGGTAGTCGCCGCGCGCGATCCGGCCCGCGAGCACGCGGAGTTCCTTGGCGTCCTCGTCCGCGCCCCAGGCGCTCGGCAGTTGGGAGATCTCCCCAAGGACGCGAGCAGCAAACTGGGCGTTGGTCTCGCCAGGACGGCGAATCGCGTTGACCATCAGCGTCTCCCCTGCTTGTTGGGTCCAGATCGGTAGAAGTCGCGCCCGACGATCAACCTGTTACGCGCTCACAGTCACGGCAGCCTCTGCGCTTCGATCACGGTCCGGCAGCCGGGGCAGAGGATGCCGCCCGGTCCGGCCGGCTTCTCGCCGCACTTGTGGCAGATGGGGGGCGGTCTCGGTCACTTGTGCTCCTCACTGGTTCGGGCCGACGGAAGCGCGGGCAGCGCCTTCGCCACGTTGGCCAGGATGGTTGGCGCGGCCTTCCGCAGTCCTTCGCCGTACTGCGCCATGGACAAGCCGATCGCCGCCATGTTGCGGCGCAGGCCCTCGACGGCGCCCGGGTCGAACTTCGGCATCAGGTCGGCGAGGTTCGTGATCGTGGGGCGGAGCTGTTCGTCGCTCACGGCGTTTGGCTTTTCTGTTTGCCTTCAAGGAACTTGCGGCGGGTCTCGGCGCGGATCTCGGTCTTCGCGCGTTCCCACCGTTCCCGCTCGGCCTCGATGGCGCGCTCGACAGGGCCGGGGACCTCTTCGACGACGTAGTCCTCGATCGGCCTGTGAATGTGGCCCTGTAGGTACCAGTCACGTTCAGCCTCGGTGCGGGCGTAATGCGGCGACGGGTTCGTGCCCATGTGGGCGCGGATCTCGTCACGGATCCGGATCACCCACACCGTCGATGGCTCGTCGTCGCTCATGACTTCCGGCGCTCCTTGTGCTCGTGGTACTCCTCGATCAGCTCGTCGAACAGCTTGTCGAGGTAGGCACGCCTGTCCTCATCGTCACCACCGTCTTCCGGTTCCACGGCTAGCTCTTTGACGACCTCCGGAGGCATCGCCATCGCAGGACCGGACGGCACCTTCACGGTAACTCGGACGCCCGCTACCCGATCGAAGGCGATGACGTAGCCCTCGGTGTCGTCGTCCGGGCCGTGCAGAATCTCACCCCGCGCCACGCAGTTCCGCGCGATCCTCAAAGCCTCGTGGTAGGTGACGTCGCGTAGTCCGATCGCGACCGGGAATTCCTTGGCGGTGATGTAGTAGGTCTGCCGCTCGTCCAGGTCAGGCACCGTCCGCCTCCTCGACGGGAGGCGCCGGCGGGCGCGCGGGGAGTTTGACGCCTGGGCGGCGGAGGAACCAGCCGATCATCTGGTTGATGGCCTTGGCGCGGTCGAGCCCGACGGCCGCGGCGGCGTCGCCGAGGTCGGACCAGTCGTCGTCGGCGATGCGGACTGATCGGTGTTGTGTCTTGGGTGCGTCGGGCATCGGTCTCCCCTGTCGGGTGTACGTACGAGTGGTGAGGGTACGCGCACTCTTGGTGTACGTACAGATTGGTTCGATTCCCCCCTTGCGGTGTACGTACACCTATGCCTAAGGTGTACGTACACCAAGAACCACGGAGGCCCCGATGACCAGCACCACCGCCACCACCACCACCCGGTGCACCCGCTGCGGTCGCGTCCTCCGCTCCACTACCTCGATCGCCCGGGGTTACGGCCGCACCTGCGGCGCCCGGATCGCCGCCGCCGCAAAGCTGGCCGCCCACAAGCCCGCCCAGGTCGAAAAGGCGGTCGAGCTGATCGCCGACGGCGGCCTGGTCCTCGTCCGTCGCCGCCGCACCCCGGTGTTCGCCGTCGTCGCGTCGAACGGTGTCGACCGGTACCTGACCGCCGCGCAGGCCTGCAATTGCAAGGCCGGGCTCCGGGGTATCAGCACCTGCTACCACCGCATCGCCGCCCAGCTCGTCACCGCCGCCTGACCGCACCGCCCCCGGCCGGGGGCATCTGCTCCACCACCATGCCGAACGGAGAATCCAATGGCCGCCGCCGCTTACGACAGGCTCAGCCCTCGGGACCAGCGCGCGATCGAAACCGCAGGTCGATGCCTGCTCGCCCAGTGGGACGAGCGACCGGCGCCGACGTTTTCCGAGGACTTCAGGGTCGCCGTCGCGGACGCACGCGCCAAGCGAGCTCGTGACCTGAAGCGGATCGATGACGAAATTTTCGCGAAGTACGGATACCGGTTCGACGACTAGCCGCTCGGCAACACCCGCCCTGCTCGTCACCGCCTGAGTTGTCGATCTTGGTCGGTGTCGATCTTGGTCGACACCGACCCGACCCGAAGTACTTTCCGCGCAAGATATTTCCCTTCCTGACCCGACCGTCCACACCAGACAGGAGAAACGCCATGCAGACCACCGAGTACGCCGGATGCACCGCCGCCCAGTTGGACGCCTTCGTCGCCCACTTCGCCGACCAGTACAAGAACGCCAAGCACGACCGGAACGGGCGGCCCGCGTACGTGCGGTACGTGGCGGTGACCAGCCTGCACGCGGTCGCGCTGGAGCTGAACGCCCGCCGGAATGCCGTTGCCTGGATGTTCGAGATGCCCGAGCCATACACCGCCGACGAGCTGTCCAGGTCCGAGCCCCGAGAGGACAAGCGTCCCCGGTCGCTGTGGGACCTGCCCATCTTCGGCGCGTTCTGGAAGGCCGACGGCGCCGACCTCGGCCGCTGAACACCCAGCCCTCGCAGCGTGTAGGCGCCGCCGGTTCATGGCCGAGCGGGGGCACTCGAAAGTCTTTCTCCCGCAAGATATTCCGATTGGAGCCCCACTATGCCCATGTCCACCGACAGCCTCACCCACCGCGCGGCCGCGCTGGTCGACGAGATCGCCATGGCCGAGCGCGAAGGCTGGTCCGCCAAGCGGATCGCCGAGCTGACCGCGACCCGGCAGGAGGTCCTCGACGAGCTGCACGAGCGTGCGCACGCCGACGACGTCCTGCGCTCCATCCGTCACCTGGAGGACAGGTCGCTCCGGTCGATGGCCGCGTTCGCGGAGCTGATCGACCAGAGCTCCCCGCGCACGGCGATCGCCATCCGCGTCGTGCGGGAGTTGCTGCACAAGCGGACCTATTTCGCGGACGGCGTGTGGCACTGCAACTGCCACGCGGCGGAGAACGCGCAGCCCGCGCAGAAGCCGCAACACGGCAAGGGTTGCTCGTGCTGCGGCGCCGGGTTCGCGCAGTGGCGGTGATCCTGCGCCGCTGAGCCGAAACACCCCGCACGCACGCGGGGTGTCGCCGGAATCGTGACCGGCCTGACGATGGCTCCCTGGAGGAAACCCTTATGAGCGAACGATACGAATGGCACAAAGCCGCCACCGTGGCCGTCACCGGCCAGCCCGCCGCCGAGATCGACGACGACGACATGCCCGGGTACTCGGTGTGCATCGGCGACCCGTCCGCGTCCGCCTACGTCGTGACCGGCACCGTGCCCGAACTCGTCACGTTCGCCGACACGGTCCGGCGCGCGGTGCGCGGGCTCGCGGTCGCGTACCTGACCGAGGAGCTCGGCGACGCGCTCAACGCGCTCGACGAGCCGGACGACGAGCCGATCCGGGTCGACGACGCAACGCTGGTACGTCACCTGCGGAACCTCGCTGCCGAGGCGGACGACCGGCTCGCGGACATCGATGACCAGGCCGAGGACATCCGGGTCCTGTTGCGTGGTCTCGACTCGGCGACGCTGTCGGTGCTGTTCGACCTGACCGACGGCCGGAAGCGGTGGATGGTGCTCGCCGAGCTCCAGGATCGCGCGGCGCACATCAACGCCGAGATCGACGCGTCCCGCGAGTCGTACACGTCGATGGACGAGCGGACCCTGCACAACTTCCGGCGGTTCTACGAGGCGCAGGAAGGCGACTGGCTCTCGGCCAAGCGGGCGCGGATGATCGCGGCCGAGCAGGACCGGCGCGCCGCACGCTGAGCCGAAACACTGCGCGGCCCTCCCCCGCGCGGTGTCCGGGGAATCGAGACCCCGCTGACGATGGCTCCGATCCCGTCAGGATCAATCGCGACATTCGCCGACTCTCCACATTGGACTTCACCATGCCTCCACGCGACCCCGATGATGGGGAGATCGACGACGTCCAGGAGTTCCTGGACACGCTCGGCGAAGTCGAGTACGACGACGTTCTGCTCTCCCTGCTCGGCGACGGCGGCAACCTCGACGTGCCCGGTGACGTCGTAGATCAGCAGCTGGCGAACGCGCTCAGCGGCTGGCGCAACGACGTCGACCGCGAGCCCGTGCGGGACGAAGCCATCGGTCAGAAACACCCGGCAGGCGGCGAATGGCCGCCCGCGATAACAGGAGGAACAGTGTCCGTACAGGACGACGCAGCCCAGTTGAGGAACATCGCGCCGGGCGACCACGCGCGCTCGATGGCGGCCGAGGTGCGCACCGACACCGAAGCCAGGATCGCGGCCGCCGCCGTGGCACTCGGCGAGGGCCACGCAGGGATGCAGACCATCCAGTCGGCGGCCGGTGCGGTCACCGCCGCGGTCGACGCGCTCGAAGGCGCACTCGGCATGTTCACCGACGCGATTAACCAGGTCGCGGACAACGTCCAGCGGGGCTGAACCCCCGAGCAGGGAGGAAACCCCTTTGCCTGTATCAGAATCCGCCGCGCAGCTCAAAGCCCTCGGCGCGGACATGCCTCTCCAGGAGCAGCAGGCCGTCACCACCCGGCTGGAGCAGTACGGGGCGCAAGTGTCCGAGCACCTCGGGAGCGGCCACCTCGGGGCCGGACGCATCCAGGAGGCCATCAACAAGGCGATGAGCCTGTCGAGTGACGTGTTCGCCGCCCTGGAGAACATCACCCAGGTCACCAACGAAGTCGCCGACAGCGCCATGCGCGGCTAGTGCGCAGCAGAAGGCCCCCGGCATCACGCCGGGGGCCTTCGTCGTTCAGTCGGTGGCCAGCTCCGGCGCGCCGGGCGACAGGACGTTCACGTCGAAGGGAAGCAGCTGCCCGCCGTAGAAGTGGACCCACACCGATCCGCCTGCTTGAAGCTTCTCCAGGTCGCCCGGTTCCAGCACGCACCGAGTGGAGAGGACCGGCATGCCGCCGAACGACGCGAGGCGCCGGACGCATACCTCGGCGGCGAGGATGTCGCCGCCGAGTTCGTGGCCGGGTGGCGGACCGACGACGATTCGTTGCGAGCCGGGCAGGATCTCGTCGTCCGGGATTGGCCCCGGCCTCACGCTGTCACCTCCTGGGCGAGGAGGTGTTCGAGGAGGATCGCGCCGAGGGACTCGCCGCAGTCGCCGGGTTCGGGGATAAGCCACACCTGTGTGTGCTCGTGCATGGTGTAGTCACCGCCCTTCCAGCCTTGGAACGTGGTGCCGAGCGCCAGGCGGGCGCTGTCAAGCATGTCCTTCACCGGGACGTCGTGCGTGATCTCGAACGCGAGATCCATGTAATCACCGCGGTAGGACTGCGGCCGGTGGAATCCGGTCCGGATCCGTTTGTCGGGGTGCGTCTCGTGTTCGCGTTCGAGGCGGGCGATCAGGTCGGCGAGTCCGAGGTGCTCCGGCCGGGGTGTGCTGGCGGGTGGCGCGGTCTCGCCGGGCGGGGCCCATCCGAGCTTGAGCAGCGCGGTCCGGGTGCGGTCATCGACCCGGACCGCGGCCTCGAACTCGCTCTCCGCCACCAAGAACCGAACCTCAGCCTGAGCCTCGGTGCCGCCGCCGGCTTCGGTGTGGACGGTGAGTCGGGTGATGGTGTTGGCGATGTCGAGATCGTCGACGACGACACTGCCGTTGCCGTGCGAGCCGAGCTTGATCTTGGCGGTGGGTTTCACTGCGTTGTCCCTTCGGCAAGGTCGAGTTCGGTACGGAGGCAGTGCAGGCGTTCGGGGGTCCAGCAGCCGGGCATCGGCGCGCGCTCGGCGAGTTGCCGTTCGGGGCTGTCCTTGGGTGCGCGTTGCGCGAGGTAGAGCAGCTTCAGCCAGATCGCGTCCACCCAGACGGTGTGATGCGGGTGGTAGCCGCCGACATGCTCGCGTGTCCGATCCGGACAGCCGACCTCGATGAGCGGGTACGAGTAGCGTCCGATGAGCAGGTCGCAGCCCTTGTGCCCCTCGATGCCACGGAGCACAACGGCTTCGGCCAGTTCGCGGCCGTTGGAGCCGGAATGGAACTCAGGGTGCTCGATCACGATGGCCGGGTCGTGGGACAGGCACAGGATCCGGTACATGCTGCTCATCGGGCGCGCTCCAGGGAGATGAAGTTGCAGTCGTAGCCGTGGCTGCCAGTCCACTGCCAGATCCGGACACAGGTGATCGTGAGCCGGTCGCCGGGTTTCAGGCCGGCGGCGCGGGTGTCGAGCACTCCGTACTGCTGATCGTTCCCGGTGAACTTGACGACGAACTTGTCCTGCATGGTGTTCTCGCCTGCTGCGACGAGCCGGGAGTCTACGGTCTCAACGACACCGGCAACCGGGGTCCAGTGATGGTATTCGTGCTTCCACGGGTACATGCCCCACCACGTGAGCGCGAGAACAGCCGCGGTCACGACCGGCGCAAGCCACGACAGGCGGACCGCGAACGTGGCGTCCTCGCGTGCGTGCTTGCCGCCGAGCGTCCACGCTTCGCGGGTGGCGTCCATCTCCGCGGCTTTGAGAGTCTGCTGCGCCGCGTACCGGCGCAGCATCACGAAGATGGCGACCAGGGCAGCCAGCGCGAGCGGGACGAGGATCATCGTGGCGATGGCGCCGCTGGTGAGTTCGGATTCCATGGTCTTTTCTCCTGGGGGCCGGTGTGTGCCTGGTCGACGAGTCCGATGTGGACCCGGGCGCCGATGGCGGTGGTGTAGCGGTCGAGGGTGGACATGCGGAAGTCGTTCCATCCGGCTTCGAGCTGCCACACGGCGCTGGCGTCTATGCCCATGCGGCGCGCGACTTCGGCCTGCGATAGTCCGGCTTGGGTGCGGAGTTCGGCGAGCCACGCCCCGACGCCGGAGTCCTTCCGGCGGCGGGGCTTGCTGTCGGTCATCTGGCCCACCGGCGGAGTCGCCGCCAGATCCGACCGACGATCGACCGTCGTTTTCCAGCGGGTGGGCGTCGTTTAATGACGGGCTCGGCGGTGGCCTCGGCGAGGACGACGTCACGGTGCAGCTCGGCGGGCGTGGCCCGGGCGGGGTGCGGGAAGGTTCGCGGTGGCAGCAGCATCCGCTGCATGGCGCTGTCCATGAGCTCCTCCACCGGCGGCAACGGCGGGCGTGGCGGCACCAGCTCGACGGGCTGAACTGGTCGCCACCGGTACGGCGTCGAGTCCTCGACCAGGTCGACGATCTCGACCGGCACTCCCCAGATCGTGGGGTCGGGTTCCCACGGTGCTCGCGGCGCGGCATTCCGGCGCACGATGGCCAGCTGCTCGACGGTGAGCTTGATCGGGTTCGGCGGTGCCACGGTCTCGATCCGCTGAAGGGTTTCGACGAGGTCGTCGAGCGTGACCTCGGGTGCGCGCAGCGGAGGCGGCGCCGTGGAGGCGTCGAGTCCGACGCCGTCGAACTGACGACACAGGTGGGCAAGCGGGTCCATGCCCAGCGGTTCGTAGCTGGGCGAGATCGTGCAGTGGTCTCCCTCCGCCTTCGTGATCTCGGCGTCGAGGAACCGCCGGAACGCGGCCCGACCGCGCGCCGCGATGTCGTCGAGGGACAGCACCGTGACGCCGGTCGAGTCCTCGTCGGCGGCAGCCCGGATTGCGGCGGCGAGCTCAGGTCGGACGCTGTCGTGCGCGGCGGCGAAGTCGGCGTGGTCGAGGATCTGGCCGAGGCGGTCGAGCATGCGCTCGCCCTCGGCCCACGGGCTGGGCGCCGGCAGTGTCGGTACCGGCGGCAGGGCAACGGTTTCGCGGTCGGGTTGTTCGGCGAGGAGCCAGTCCTGCCGGGTGAGCGGGGTGAGCGGCTGGAGCTGCACGACCGCGCCGAGCTCGCGGTGTTCGAGGCATTGGCTGGTTCCGGCGAGCGCGACGTGCGGGCAAGGTTTCGTCGCGTCGCGGCTGGACTGCTTGTCGCAGTAGCGGATCGTCATTGGCCACCTTCCTTGATCAGCCACGCGTCGCGGACGTTCGCGAGGGCTTCCTTGAGCAGGGTGTCCATGAGCCGGAGTTCGCGGCGGCCGGTGCGGGCGAGGAATTCGGGGGCGACGCGGTCGAGGTGGACGACCTCGCCGCGTTCGCCGTCGACGTACTGCACGGTGTAGCCGGAGGCGGGCATCGGGATGGCCGAGTCGCCGGGGTGCTCGTGCGGGTGGATCACGTTGGGGTCGGTCACTTGCTGCCTCCGGTCTTGGTCGTGGTGGTCTTGGCGCAGGTGCATGTCATGTGCGTGCAGCGCGGGCACGGGATGGTCGCGGCGTTCACGTGGCCTCCAGCACGGTGGTGATGGCGGTGACGGTCGGACACGGGTAGGGGATGTCGTCGTAGCTCTCGGCCCGTTCGCTGCACCCGACGCAGGTTCCGTCGACCGACTCGTGCTCGCGGTGGATCTTGAGCACTTCGCGGAGCGCGTCGAAGGCTTTCGGTGCGCACTCGTCGCGGGTGTTGCCGGTGCCGATGTTCGGGTTGAGCTCGAACCACCGGTCTTGTGCGGCGTAGGTGTCGACCTGCTCCAGGGCGGTCACAGGAGCACCAGCCGTTCGCCGGACGGCGCGACCGCGACGGCCTCGCAGAGTTCGATGAGGCAGCCGGATGGTTCCCCGATCTCGGCGATACGTTTGGTCGCGGTCACGACGACGACCGCGGAGTCGTCGGTCCACATGCCGGACTCGGTGATGGCGTCGAACACCGCGCGGATCAGCTTGTCGAGGTCCGGCTTCTTCGTCGCGGCCGGGGTGGGGCGGGTCTTCGGTGTGGACTTCGGCCGGGGCAGCACGAAGTCGAGCCGGATGTCGACGGGTCCGTCGAAGTGGGTCCGAGGTGCGCCACCGAAGTCGTCGAGCAGGGCGTCGCGGACGTCGGCGCGCCACGTCTTCTGGCGGGCCTGGTTGTCCTTGACGATGATCGGGCGGCCGGTCTTCTTGTTCGCGAAGGCTTTCACGGAACCTTGCGGTGCGGGGGTTCCGACGACGAATCGGGTGAAGGTCTGGGTCATTGCGGTGGCTCCGGGGGTTGCTTGGCGTTGACGGCGATGTAGGCCATGGCGTAGGTGATCTGGTCGGACCAGCCGAGGAAGAGCAGGGCGGCGATGGCGCCGAGGAACCAGGCGCCTTCGCGGGCGAGCTCCTTCACGTGCGCGAGGTCGACCTCTTTCGTGGGCTGGCCGGGGTCGAGGGTCACCGCGGTCCCTCCTCACGGGTCTTGATGTCCCAGCGGATCCCGATCGGCTCGCGGTGCCCGTGCTCGGGGACGTTGGCCTCGGTCATGGACTGGATCTGGAAGTCGACCGGCACCGGCAGGTTCGCGGCCTTCGCGATGAGGTCCGAGTAGGCGATGTTCGTCAGCAGCAGCCACGCGTCGCTGAGCACCATCCGCGCGTACACGGTGTCGTCGAGGATCAGCCGGAGGTCGACGTCCCGGTAGTCGGCCCGTGCGTAGACGGAGCCGACGAGGTACACCGGCCTGTCGAAGGCGTCCACGATCGGGCGGCAGGCCCAGTCAAGGCGGTAGAGGTCCGGCGGGCTGAGATAGTTCGCGCGCTTGCGGTCAGCCATCGGTCGCCTCGGGCTTCGCGCGCATCGCTTCGGTGTGGGTCTTGCAGAAGTCACCGTCGGTGGCGGTCGCGATGCACAGGCCGCCCCGGTCCGGCCCTGTGCCGGGGATGATCTGGTACTGGCACTGCTTCGCCACGTCTTCGCCACTGTCCACAGCGGACGGCGATGTCGGCTCGGCGGGCTGGTCGATCTTGAGTGCGCGGCCGAAGTCCTGGATCGCAGCCTTCGCTGTCACCCACCGATCGGGATCGTCTGCCGCGCCCACGTCGGCGATCGCGGCAGCTGCAGCCCAAGTCAGCTTCACCGCGTCGAGGCGGGCCTGCAACTGGTTCCGCTCGCGTTCGAGCCCGTTCCGTTCGCGCAGCGCCTTGTCCCGCTGCATGGTGCGCTCCCGGAGCTGCCTGTCCCGTTGCTGATAGTCCGTGAGGTGCTCGGATGCGAGCCGGAGGGCGTCGAGGTAGGACTCGTGGAGCTCGTCGACGCGGGCAGCGAGCGGCGCGTCGTCGGGCAGGTCGGAGTCCAGGCCGTGCAGGGCGTGGCGCACGCCGTGGTCGAGCTCGGCGTGCAGCCACAGCAAGAGGTCCCGCTCGGCGCAGATCCGGCGCATCTCCTCGCGGGCGTCCTTGAGGTGTTCCTCGGCGCTGTAGCGCGGGCGTTCGGCGCCAGCGGTTTCGATCTGGTCAGCCACGGCCGGCCTCCAGGTCCTTGATCGGCTGGCCGTCGCGGAACGCGGTGTTCCCGATGACCTGGTCGGCGGCGCACGGGACGATGCCGGGACCGTCGCAGCCCGTGCAGCCGTCGGCGTGCTCCGTGTCCGATGTGGACTCCTCGATGTCGTCTTCGTCGGGGAGCACGCCGTGTTCGCGGGCGACGTCCGCACCGAGTTCGGCACCGAGCAGGGCGGCGTGGACCTGCTCCCGCTCGCGCCGCTCACGCCCCGCTTGGTCCACCGCGGCCTGCCACTCCTTCGCCGTCAACGACTGGATCTCCACGCCTGGTCCGTCCCAGCCCTCTTGCTCGGTCAGCTGAACTGCGACGGCGTAGCGGGCGATGTCGCCCGTCGCCGACTGGACGGCCACTCCGGCGGGCACGGTGTCGTAGGGAAAGAACACCCGCCGGGCGGGCGGCAGCTCGCCGCCGACGATGGCGCGGATGCGGCGCAGCGCGTCGGCGAGATGGTCCGGGCCGGTCGCGTACAGGCCGAGCGGGGCGAGCACGGCGCGGATCTCGCGGACCCGCGCGTCCTCGGTATCGCCGTCCGGCGCGGGTTTCATGAGCAGGCCGAGGACGTCGAGACCGCTGGCGGCAAGCGACGCACGACCCGGGCCGCCAACGAAGTGCTTCAGGTACGCGGCGACCAGTGCGACGGGGCTCTCGTCGTCCGGTGCGAAGTCCTCGCCCGACACGTCCGGCAGCGGCGGCCGCCAACCGGCGGCGAGGATCGCGTCTGCAACCTCCATCGGCGGCCGGTTCCAGGCGCACCCGGCCGTGTCGACGATCAGCGCTTCGAGATCGGCCCTGATTTCGCCGCTGCCGTTTCCGGCACCCGGGGACATCGGCGACCCTGTCTCAGGCGCCACAGGAGCCACAGGAGCCCCGGGAACAACGGCCTGTGCATGATCGTCCGGCCCGGATGTCAGCCCGCCGTGGTCATGATCTTGGACGGCGTCGAGTTCGTCCGTGAGCTTCCGGGCGGCATCGAGGATCACGTCGCCGGTGCCGGGTGCGGGGAGTGCGAGGGCGTCGAGGTGGGCGAGGACGGCGTGCGCGGTGGCGATCGAGGCGGCGACGGTGACGAGTGCGGCGGCTTGCTCGACCGTCGCGTGCTCGCCGGGCTTCGCGGATTCCGGCAGGACCTTGAGCGCGGCTTCGGCGCGCTCGATGAAGTCGCGGGCCTTGGCGTCGTGGGTGGGCTGGTTCACGGGTTCTCCTGGCTGGTGGGGGTTTTGCGGCTGTCGTGGTAGCCGCGGAGCTGGCGTCGGCCGCCTCGGCGGTGGCTGGCGGCGGTGCAGGGTTGGCGCGGTGCGGCGTGGCAGTGGGGGCATTCGCGGAGGAGCGGGCTGGTGGCGAGTTCGTCGGGGAGGTCTTCGGCGGCGACGAAGCCTTCGCCGGGGAGGTCCTGCCAGAGCCCGGTGCGGAGGTTCGCTCGGCCGCGTCGGCGGCTCATCCGGTGGCTCGCTGGGTGGCGGGTGGCCGGTGGTCGCAGGGGCCGACGGTGCCGTGGCGTTTGCCGTCGGGGTGCCAGCGGCGGCCGTCGGCGTCGCAGAACGGGCAGCCGCGGATGGCGGCGTGGGCGGCCATGGCGTGCTCGGTGTCCCAGGCTTCGGCGGCACGCCGGGCCCCGGCGCAGCGACCGCAGGGCGGCGGCTGGTCGTCGTTTGCGTGTTGGGGGCAGCGGGTTGGGGGGCGTTCGCGAGCTCGCGCGTTGCTTTGGTGACCCTCCCTACCCAAGTCCCCTTTAGGGGACTGGGATAGGGATAGGGAGTCGCGAACCTTCGGCGAACGTTCGCTGTCTGTTCCGTTGGACGTTCGTGGCTTGTTCGGGCGAACATTTCCTGAACGGACTGCACGCATCCGGTCTCGCGCCTTCCGCCTCTCGTCCTCAATGGACGATGCTGAGCGCTGCGTCTCCAGCCAGTCATGGAACCGGTAGCCCGGGATCCCGGCACGCTCCTCGCGCAGCCACAGACCCACCCTCACCAGGGTCTCTGCGAGCTTCTTTCCGCTCGGCCAGGACTGCACCCAGTGCAGCGGGACCCAGCCATCGGTGAGGTGTGACGGGTTCATCGAGTACGCGCCGGCCATCGCCCAGAGGCCGAGCGCGGCGGGCCCGGCGGCTCGCATCTTCGGGTGTTCTGGTGCGGTCTCGGCTACGCGGAAGTCGGGCATCAGGCAGCCCCTTTCGTGCTCGTGGGGTGCGCCGCGAGTCCGAGTCGGGCTCGGATGCGACCGGTGGTGTAGGTGGTCATGTGGGTGTGCGTGGCGATCTCGACGTCGGTCCAGCCGTCCAGCCACAGCTCGTAGACGAGGTGATCGCGCTCGTGGGTGGCGAGGATCTCGGCGGGGAGTTCGCCTTTCCAGCACGCGAGTTGCACGTTCGCGTGGGAGATGGGGGCGGTGTCCGGTCGTGTGAGGGGCGGGAGTCGTTGGATGCGGAGCGCCATGCGCACCTCCTCGTCGGTGTTGGTGGGGTGGCCTGGCCGGACCGCGGGGAAGCAGGTCCGGCCAGCGCCACGTCTGGGTGGGCGTCAGCCCCGGCGTTCGACGTCTCTGGCGAGGAGGCCGAGGTCGCCGGGGTCGGGCCACATCGCGTCCTCCCCCGCTTCCTCGATGAGTTCGTCGAGGGTGTTGAGGACGCTCACGACCACGCCACGGATCGCGGCCTCGGTCATGCCAGGTGCGGCGTCGCGGGCGCCGTCGAGGAGGCGGGTGATCTCGTCGCTCATTCGTCGTCACCGTCCAGCTCGTCGCCGTCGACGGCGTCCTGGTCGTCGTCTTCGGGTTCCTCGGTCTTCAGCTCGGCGATGACCTTGAGGACGTCGTCGAGCCCTTCCGGCTTGACGAGGACTTCGCGGGCGCGGCCGCCGAAGTACGGGCCCACGATCCCCAACCTGAACAGGTCTTCGAGGAGCCCGTCGGCGCGCTTGGCGGTGACGCGCAGGCCTCGCGTCAGCAGCGACGGGAGCGCGTACTGGGAGGTGATGACGAGGTCTGCGGCCTTGCCGAGTTCGCGGGTGTCGCGCGGGAGCGTGGGGAATCCGGTGATGACGCCGGACGACTCCCGCACACCGGACGGGGTGAACGTCTTCGGCGGCGGCGGGGTGTCCCGCTTCGGGATCGGCGGCAGGTCCGGGGTGTGGACGTCGCCGGACGGCTCGTGCCCGTTGGACGGGGATTCCTCGAGATCCCAGCGGATCGGGGCGATGGCGCCGCGGTAGTGCTCGCCGATCTGGACGAGGAGGTAGCGGTTCTGGTGGGTGCGGAACAGCTGGATCGGTTCGCCGAGTTTGGACGCGACCTTGGTGAAGGGGGCGAGGCGGGCGGCGCCGAGGTCGGTGCGGTTCGCGGCCGGGACGAGGCCGCCTTCGCTGGAGACGTAGGCGTCGACTCCGACGTGTTCGAGGACGTGCCAGAGGCGGCGGGGGAAGTCGTCGACGACCTGCTCGTGGAACGACAGCTGCACGCCGTCCTCGAACAGGTTCGGGTCTTCGGACACCGTGACGTGGCCGAGGTCGACGGAGATGTGGACCTGGTGCCCTTCGCCGTCCTTGTCCTTGCTGGCCTTGGATTTGAAGGTCGCGATCACGGCCTTGACGTCCTCGATCCCCCACAGCGACGGGCGGGCGAGCTGGCCGAGCGGGTGGAGGATCAGGCGGAGCTGGTCGGTGTCGCTGCCGTTCATGCGGTCACCGCCGGGTACTGGTCCCAGATGCGGCGGTCGAGTTCGCGACCGGAGGCCTTCGTGCCGACGCGGTAGACACCGGTCCACGAGCCGACTTCGCGTTCGGCGGTGGCTTCGTCGACAACACGGCCGGTGCGCTCGCAGACGTAGGCGTCGGGTTCGCGGTCGGCCCACGGGTCGGTGTGTCCGGTGCCGTCCGCGTTCGCGAGCCGGACGAGCGACGCCCATTCGCCCCACTGCTTGAAGTGGAACGGGATCCCGGCGTCCTCGCACTGGTTCCGCAGCGACCGTGCCCACCCGGCGGGCATCGGGCGGGCGTCCTTTCCGGACTCGCCGCCCACGACGACCCAGTCCAGGCCCGGCTTCGTGACGAGGTCCCGCACCGGAATGCCGGTCGGGCTGGTCGGTTCCGGGTACTCCGGGCCCCACGTCGGTTCACCGGTGAGCCAGTACTTCTGGCTCGTGCCGCCGCCGACGAGGTCGATCGGTCCGAGGAGCGGCTCGGCGGAGATCCAGCGGACGGCGGCCGGGGTGTCGAGCAGGACCGG
This sequence comes from Amycolatopsis sp. NPDC058340, assembly GCF_042723975.1. NCBI lineage: Bacteria > Bacillati > Actinomycetota > Actinomycetes > Pseudonocardiales > Pseudonocardiaceae > Amycolatopsis > Amycolatopsis sp. NPDC058340. Next base: position 199,351 of record NZ_JBHXIB010000006.1, read on the forward strand.
GATGCGGATGTCGGCCCACCGCTGGTTCTCCACGGACACGCCGAGCCACAGGTTCGGCAGCGGCCAGACGAGCGGCGTCGGGCAGTCGACGAGCGCGAGGTCCCGTTCCATCTCGCGCAGCCGTGCCTCGATCTCCGACATGATCGCGCGCATCCGGGCGTGCCGTTTGGTCAGCAGCTGGAACTGGTGGTGCGGGTTCCACCAGATCCGGGCGAACACGGCGACGATGAAGTCCAGCGGCACCGCGTCGTGGAACAGGTCCGACATCGAGTTGACGAACACGCGCCGCGGTTTCCGCCACCGCATCGGGTTGTCGAGCCGTTCGGGGACGGTCTTGACCTTGCCGTTGAACTGGCCGCCGTCGGTGAGGTCGGCGTACAACGGCAGGTGCTTGAGCCGGGTCGCGGCGAGGGTTCCGGCGTAGCAGTGGTCGCACCCAGCGGACACCGGGGTGCAGCCGACGACGGGGTTCCACGTCTCGTCGGTCCAGGAGATGCCGGTGCTCATGCGTCCACCGCCCGCCAGCTGTCGACGGCGGCGCAGACGAGAGCGAGGCGGCGCGGCCCCATGCCCGGCAGCTGCGCGAGCACCGAGGCCTCGCCGTCCGCGCGGTGAGCCTCAACGAGTTCGGCGATCGCCTCGGCGGTGTCGTAGCCCGCGCTCCGGAGCGGGCCGGTCTGGTGATGGGTCAGGCCGTGCTCGTGCAGCACGCGAAGGTCGGTCATTTCCGGGCCTGCCTCTCCCGTGACGCGGCCATCCACCGCGGCTGCTTCACCGGCGGCAGCGGGCGAACGAACCCGCACGCCCAGACAGCGACGTTTTCGAACACGTCCAGCTGCTCGCCCGCATGACCGATCGGGCACGGCTGCGCGCACGACGGGATGTTGTTCAGGTGCTTGCCGTACGCCACCTCAGCGTCACTCACGCGGACCACCGCCCGGCGACCTCGGCGCGGATCTGGCCGAACAGCGCGTCCCACGGCTCGACGTCCGGCACGACCTCTTCGAACTCGGCGTCGACGCCACGCGGCCACGGTTTGCCGCAGGCGCACTGCCCCGGCTCGGTGCCGGGTTCGGTGACCGGCCACTGGCAGGTATGCACCGCGGCCGCCTGTTCGTCGGCGATGGCGTCGAGCGTCGCGTTCGCGTTGGCGAGATCCCGCTGGGTGGCGGCGAGGTCGTTGGCGAGCCGGGCGTTGTCGGCCTGGAGGAGTTCGACACCGCCGTGCGGCAGGGCTTCGGCGTCACGGAGCTGGGCACGCGCGGTGTCCAGCTCGGTCTTCAGCTGGACGACCTCGATCTTGAGCGCCTCGACCGTCGACTTCAGCCGGTCGATCGAGCCGTCACGAGTGGCGACCATGCTCCGCAGCTCGGTCACCCGCGCGTCGAGGCGCCGCTTCTCGGCCTGGAGCTTCTGCACCTCGGCGTCGTCGACGACCGGCATTCCGCCTGCGGTGAGCGGTCCGACGATCTGCGCGCGCACGGCGTCCGCGAGGTGGCCGAGGTCGCCGGGTTCTTCGCCGGTGTGCTTCTGCTCGGCGCGACGCAGGACGACGAGCGGATCCGGGATCTTGGTCGTGGTCACGCGATCACCCGAGCCTTCTTCAGCAACTGCCGGGCGGCGTCCACGCTGGACCAGTCGTCCGGGCTGCCGCCGACGTCCGGGTGGGCCTTCAGCGATGCACGGCGAAGCATCAGCTCCGCAACCTCGCGCGTTGCCTGCCCGGAGATGTCGCGGCTCGGCATCTCGGTGAAGTCGAGGAGCCACCGCAGCGCGGCGTCCACCGAGTCGAACTCGGCCGGGGCCGCGGCTTCGATGGCGCGCCAACCGGTGTACTGCTCCCCGTGTCCGGCGATGCCGTACCGATCGAGCGCACGCAGGTGCTGGAGACCAAGTGCGATCGCGCGCAGGTTGATCTGCCAGTCGGCGGGCTCACCGGAGTACTGGGCGCGGAATGCGTCGCACGGGTAGGTCAGCGTGCCCAGGCGTTTCGAGGTGAACGACAGGGCGACGCCGGGGTGCCGAACGTTCGCCTTCGCGCGGAGCATCCCGTCCCGGCGGACGTCGGCCTCGTCGGCGACGACCCGCACCGCGACCGCGCCCTGCACGTCGAGGTGCTCCAGCTCGGCGACGAGCAGCTTGATCGTGGACGTGAAGTTCGCCCGGAACGGATTCCCCTTACGCCCCTTGGTGTCCGGGTACGACCAGGTGGACATGGGCTCGATCTGCCACTCCATCAGGACTCCCCTAGCTTCTGGAGGAGGTCGGGGCCGCCGTGCTGCGCGAGGAGCTTCAGCGCGGCGCGGCCGCCGTTGTGCCGCGCGACCTGCGCGGCCAGCTTCCTGCCGATCTCCAGCTGCTCGATGACCGGCTGACCACCGTTGAGGAGGTGCACGAGCCGGGACACGTCGTGTGTGCCGGTGACGACGAGCACGACGACCGGATCCGGGCCGAAGCCTTCGGCGGCAGGCTTGTCGTAGGCGCGGGACTCGTACATCACGCACCACCGCCGAGAATGCCGCGCCGGATCGCGACCGCGACCGCCTCCGGGCGGCTGTTGACATTGAGCTTCCGGAAGATCTTGTCCAGGTGGGTTCGCACGCTGACACCCGAGATTCCGAGACGCAGCCCGATCTGACCAGCGTTGAGGCCCTCCTCGGCGATGAGCCTGAGCACCTCCGCCTGGCGGACCGACAGCGGATTCTCGATGGCGCGTCGCGGATCCAGCCGCGTAGCCGGTTCGACGTCGGCCACCCGGATGACCGGGACGGCACGGCCGAACGACCGCAGCTCCGCCATCGCCCCGGAGATCGCGGTTTCGTCCGCGTCGACCACGAACACGGGATTGATCACAGCCATGGTGTTCTCCTTCGTGCCGCTCCCCCGGCGGCGATGTCGGCGAGGAACCACATGGGCGCCTCAACCGTCGCTTGTGGACGGTCCCGACGGACCGCGATGTTCGTTCGGACGACGAGACGGCGCAGCGACTCCCGCCACTGCCGGCGCGTCACGACGCCACCTCGAAAAGCCCGGCGGACTCGACGACCGGCAGGCGCCGCTTCGGCGGCGGCTTGATCCCGGTCAGCTCGGCCGCGTCCTCGCGCAGGTGCAGTTCGGCGCACGTGAACGCGCCTTCGCGGCACTGCTGCTCCTGGAACGTGCCCGTCGCCCCGCGGTTCTTCGCTCGGTAGGCGGCCGCCTTGCAGGTGGCCGCGTGCTCGGCCATCGCGTCGGCGGCTCGCGCGAGGTACTGCGCGGCGAGCCGACGTGCCAGCTCCGGAATGGTCTCGACGTCGTTCATGCCGCCACCGCCTTACGGGCGGCCTGCTCGACCTCGCCGAGTTCGAGCGGACCGACGAGCCCGGCCGTCCGCAGCCACTGGCCCTCGTGGAGGACAGAGACATCGATCGTGTGGCCGGACATGATCCGGCCACGGACGTGCAGGTGCCCTATCGGCCCGGCGGCGAAGCCGGTGATCCTCTCGTCGTCGAGGTGCCGCGCCCACTTCACGAACAGGCCGGTGTCCTGGTCCGGCAGGAGGAACGAGATCCTGACGGCGTTCGCCGCGAACTGCTTGATCGCGTGATCCCCGATCCGCCAACGTTCCGCGTGCTCAACGACGTGCAGCAGGGTGTGCAGGGTGGTCATCGGATCCACCGCCCAACCACGTCGATGAGCCACAGGACGAAGATCGGGCCAAGGGCGGCGATCAGCAGGACGCAGCCGACGACCACGGCCCATTGCCCGGCGATCTCCATCCGGTCCCCCGCTTTGTTGAGTTTCGGGTGCTTGCTCACGGGGTCACCGCCGGGCGGTGCTGGTCGATCAGGTCCTGCATTTCCCCGACCTCTTCGGCGAGGTCGAGATACCGCAGGGCCTTCGTTGCCTCCTCGCGGGTGAGGTCCTTTGTGGACTTCAGACCGGGACGGCCGACGAGCGAAGCGACGAGCGCGAGACGGTGCTCGCGCGCCTTGGCACCGTGCTCGACGAGCCCGGCGTTCAGCACGGTCAGCTGCCCCGGCGTCGCCATCTCGGCGGTCGCGGCGGTCACGACGTCGCTCCGCTCATGGCCTTCTTGACCGTCTCGGCGAACGAGCCGTCCTCGACCAGCGCGGCGATCCGCGTCATGAGGTACGTGTGCTGCGAGACCGTCAGGTCCCGGAATGCGCCGATCTTCGAGCCGGTCATCAGCTTGATCACCGCGACCTGGTCGGCGCGGGCCTTCACCCCGTTGGCGCCGAGCAGGTTCACCAGCTTCGCGACGTCGACACTGGCCACCTTCGGCTCCGGCCCGGCCTCCTCCGCACCGTCCTCGGTCTCCGGTTCCTCCGACTGCCCGGCCTCCTTCGCCGACTCGCCGCCGTCGACCTCTTCGACCGGCGGCACGACCTCGGCGGCCGGTGCCGGCTTCTGCGCGGGCACGGTCTCCGGGTTCTTGAAGTCGCTGGCCGACGGCATGTCCGGCTCGAACGCCTCCTCGATCTGGATCTCGCGGTTGGCCAGCGATCGACCGATCACGGTCAGGTTGGCCACGTCCAGCGCGGTCCACGCGTTCGAGCCGCGGCCCTGCTTCTTTTCCAGCTGCTGCAACGACACGCCGAGTTCGGCGAACCGCTCGATCAGGTCGGTGATCCGCTTCTGCAACGGCACCCCGCCGCCGTCGACCAGCGTCTTGCGGGCGAGGTCTTTGGCCTCGTCGACGAACCACGGCGGCAGGATGTTCGTGATGCACTCGCGGACACGACGGGCACCGGCGTTCGCGTTCGACTCGTAGATGTCCCGCGAGTCGGTGAGCCGGACCGGTCCGCCTTCCTTGCGGTCACGCGTGTGCGGGACGATGAACTTCATCGACACGCGCGTGTTGGTCTCCACGTCCCACGCCCACGCGAGCATCTCGGACTGGCCGAACTCGTCGTCCCGGCGGAGCTCGTCGACGCCGTACTGCACGTTGCCCCAGCAGCGGGCCAGCTCACGCGCGAGGTACACCGACATGCCGGTGACCTGTCCCCCGGCGCGGGGGAAGGCGTAGAACGACTTCTCCGCGAGGAACTTCTGCTTGCACGACTCGCGCATCGCGGCCGTCGCCTTCGCCACGTTCCGCGGCACGCGCTGCGCGACGATGATGGCGCCCTGCACTTCGGCGATCGCGCGGGACTGCTCGACCGCGGTGCCCTGCCCGATCCGGTCGGGCTGAGCGGCGGCCGACGGGAGCGTGATGTCCTTGCTGTTACTGGTCATTTCTTGATCCCCTTAATGTCGTAGTCGCCCCGGTCGAGTGCCTGCTCGTAGCCGCGTTCGGCCCAGCCGGGCACGCCGGAGGCGATGATGTCGGTGGCATATCCGGGCCATGTATCCGTTGCGAGGCAACGGGAGTAGAGGTTGATCGCGGCCCGGTTGAGGACCGTGCCCCAGTCGTAAGCGGTCTTCGTGATCGCCGAGACCGTCACGACGTACGGCGGCGTCTTCTCCTGCACCACCAGCAGCGGCACCGGCTTCCCGGTCAGCCCGGTCTCCAGCGCGCCCTCGCAGTAGAACGCCATCTGCTGGTGGTAGCCGCGATCAAAATTCATGCGCTCGATCGCGGACGGCTCGGCCGAGCGGGCCGTCTTGTAGTCGACGATGTAGACCACATCCGAGTCCGGCGCCGGGCGGGCGAAGTCCACCCGGGCGCGGAGCATCACCCCGGTCTGGACGTCCTTCCACACCAGCGTCAGCTCGGTGCGGCCCTTGCTCGGGTCGAGCAGTGGCCCCGCCGCCGGGTCGTTCCGCAACGCGAGCGCCATGTCCTCGACCAGGTCGTACTCGTGCAGCAGCAGCGGAACCTGCCCCGCCGCGTACGCCTCGTCGCGGGCGATCTGCGCGTCCTTCTTCCGGTAGTCGTCGAACTCCAGCAGCTTCAGCTCCGGGCCGGTGCCGAGCACCAGGTGATGCGCGGCGTGCCCGACGTCGAACTCCCGCTTCGGTGCGCGGCCGTGCAGCTGCTCGTAGCGGAACTTCGCCGGGCAGTTCGGCGGGAGCAGCGCGCGGGCGCCGGTCGAGGACAGCGAGCCGCCCTCGACCGGGTCCGCGTGGTAGACCGCGTCCGGGATGTCCTCGAAGATCCCCGGCTTCGCGATCTTCACGTCGAGCGCGAGCGCGGTCACGACGTCACCGCCGGGGCGTGCTCGTTGGCGTGCTCGACGGTCCCGGCCGCGACGTACGCGGCCAGCTGCGCCAGCGTGATCACGGTCCGGTCGTGCGGGCCGCCGGTCAACCAGCGGTGCAGGTCACCGTCGTCGGTGTCCCAAACCTCGACCGCGTGGCCGCCGAGTCTGGTCGTGATCGAGACCGTCGTGACCAGCGTCCGCTGTTGGTGCCAACGGATCGTGATCTCCGGGCGCTCGAAGGTCTTCGCCCACGCCAACAGCGCCTCGACACCGTCCGGTTGCCCGAGGTGGCGGTACCCCATGATCTGCAATTCGAAGCCAGCCGCGCTCTCGCCGACGTTCACCCGCTGCAAGTGCGGGTAGGCACGGAGATGTGTGGCGAGCGCCGACAACAGGTCGGCCTGCTCCAGTGCGCGGCTCATCGGCGCACGTCCTCGGGTCCGCACACCTTGTTGCCCATGGTGTGGCAGTCCCAGCACGGCTGGTCCTCTTCGCACGACGTGACCGGCGGGGGCGACGGCCTGCCCGTCGTGTCCCTGTCGCACCCGGCCAGCAGCACGACCGCGACCGCCGCCGCGCCGAGCAGCGCGCCGAGCCGGGCGAGGCAGGCGAGCCCGCCGCCCGGCGACGGCGACACCACCGACAGCTCCGCCTTCCCCGGCTTCGGGCGCGGCGCCTCCTGCTCGACGATGCGGTCGAGCGTCCGCGTCGCCTTCCGCACGTTCAGGTTGTCCGCCACCGTCTTCGCCGCGCTCTTCACGATCTCGGCAGCCTTTTCCTTGCGGAACATCAAATCCACCGCCCGTCCGACTGACGCAGCTCCACGCCGACCTCGCCGGAGGTACGGCACTGGCCGCGCATCTCCTCGTAGAGGTGACCGGCCTCGTACGCGCAGCACCGGCACACCGTCATCTCGTCGACGTGCGCGGTTCCCGCGTGCACCAGGTCCGGGTCGGGGTCCGGGGTGAGCCGGATCGTGGCCGCGTGCGGTTCGTCGTGGTGCCGGTAGATGCAGACGTCGGCGCCGTCCTCGCCCTGGTGTGCGACCTCGGTCCACTCCGCGCGCAACGCGGGCGACCCGACGAACGCGGGCACCATGTACTCCGGGATGACCGCGTCCATCCGGACCTCGATACGGGCGCTCACGCGAGCCACCACCCGACACCGGCACCGGCCAGCACGAGCGCCGACACCGTGGCGAGAGCGATCCGCGCCACCATGCGGGCGTGCGTCAGCTCCCACCGTGCGGACGCCTCGATCCCAGACGCGGCGACGTCGACCAGCACGCCGACGAACGCCACGACCATGAACCGGACCATCGCGAACAACGCCGTGACCCGCGTGCCCTTCTCGACCGCGAGCGCCTCCAGCTCCGCGGTGTGCTCGGCGGCCGCGTCCTCGAACCCGTCGAGGAACGTCGTCGGCTGCTCGTCCGGCTCGACCTTGTAGCGGCGGCCGCCATCCGTGTGCACGACCTTGACGCCGCCCGGCAACGTCGGACCATCCACCGCCGCGTGGCGCGGGGCCGTATCCTTCTGATCGATCATGAGAGGTCCTTTCTCTCTGGTCGCAGCCCGTCTCGTGTGCCAGCACGAGGCGGGCCTTTCTTTGTGGGACTTGGGATCAGGCCGCCTTGTCGGTGGCCAGGGTGGTGCGCGGGAGCGGCAGCAACTGCCGGAGCCGCTCGGCTTCTTCGGGGGTGGGCGGGCCGGACGCGGCGAGCAGACGAGCGAAGTACTGCTCGTAGTCCTCCCCCGGCTCGGCCCGGATGATCACGACGCCTCCGCGAGCGCGCCGTCCTTGGCGACGCGCTTCGGGCCCTTACGGTCTTGCTCGGTGTCCTGGCGTCGTGCGGGTCCAGCGGGGCGGCCGGGCTGCTTCGGCGGGTCGGAGGGGTCGCCGGTCGGCTTCGCGTCGGCCGCGACGATGTCGTTGACGGCCAGGTCGAGCACCCGGGAGAAGCGGTAGACGAGACGCATCGAGGGCTGGTCGGCGCCGCGCAGGACGTTCTCCAGGTACTTGGGGGAGATTTTGACCTGGTCCGCCAGCTCGGTGTTCGAGAAGTCGCGCTCGTCCCGTGCGTCGCGAAGGAGGGTGAAGTTCACTGCTGGCATGTCCCAGACATTGCCAGACTTTCCCAGGCGCTACAACCTGTGTTACCTAGTCGAAATCTGGGATTCCCTGTGCTTTCCCTGGGACTCTCTGTTACCTTCTGGCAATGCACCTCGTCTGGAGTGGCCAACATCCCCCTGGTCGACATGCACCTACCTGTAAAACCCTGGGATATCCTGGCGCCGTGGAGACACGGCGTAAGGAAGTCGGCCAAGAGATCAAGAGGGCCCGGCGACGCAAGAAATTCAAGAGCCAGAAGGCGTTCGCCGAACACATCGACGTCCACGAAAGCAGCGTCGCCTACGCCGAGATCGGCAGCGATCGCATCGGCGAGTCCGTGTTCGAAGCGATCGAGGGCGGCATCGACTGGCCGATCGGCAGCACGCAGGCCTACATCGACGGAACCGGCGCCCCGCCCTGGACACTCACGCCGACACCCGCGAAACCTCCCATCGAGCCGCGGACCGAGATGCCGGCGCCGCACGAGTGGTCCGCCGAGGCCCGGCGAAAGATCCTCGCAATGAGCGTCGAGGACATCCTCGAGTTCGCCCGACAGATCAGGATCACTAGCGGTGACCGCGCGGCGATTCTCTGGTTGAAGGAAGCGTCACGGATCAAGGCCGAGGCGCCGACCATCGAAGCCGAGATCTCCAGTTCGAGGGATGACTAAGAGTTCCCGTTTAGACACGCGCAACCGGGCCACTTAGGACAGTGCAACCTTAGTTTGACCTGCGGTTTTGTCAGATACGCGAGCACCGTAGTGGCGCACAAGATCGTCCGAAATAGCTGAACCCTCCCGAGGCCGAGACTCTGCATCTCTGCAACCGCGATGTGACCAAACTGTAGGCCCTTCGAGTGGAACTGAAAGATCCTTGAATTTTCAGCTCACGCTTGGTCACGGTTTGGCGATAGTCCTCCTGCAATCGGGTCATCCCCGTACGACAGAGGAGGGAGTCAACGAGTGACCACCCCTAGGGCCACTTTGCCAACGAAAAACACGGTCTCCCACGGGAAGCTCTACTGGAGCGCAGGGGGCGCTCTCGCGATCGGAGCAACTCAGGCAGTCGCCGGCGCGGCGCTCGACTGGCCGCCGCACCTGCTGATCCTGAACCTTGGGTTAGTAATCGTGCTCATCCTGCTCGGCTGGCGAGCGGAGACTGCCCAGCTCCGCGCGGAGTACATCCGCGACGCATGGGAAACGCGCGAGATGCTGGACGAGATCGACGAGATCCTCACACAGGATCAGCACCGATAACCCGGGGGAACGTCGGGCGAACGGGGTGGTCCCGCCCGACGTTGATCAATTCATTTCAGGCACGCCGCTTCCCCCGGCAACGCCTGAGACGAAACCGTAAAACTGCGGGGGGGGGGGGCGTCTTCTAAAGCCGTCTTTCCCACCCCCCTCCGCTACCGCAGCCGCTTCACCTCAGACTTCTCCGGCCGGTAGAAATGCGTCCGCTCGATCGGCATCACCTTTCGACCGCGGCCCGTCGGCCCGATCTGCTCGACCCGCAACTGCCCCAAACCCAACGTTCCATGGGGCGTCGGCGCAAGAATGATCTTCGCGATCTCTCGCTTCGTCGAGAACGCGGCATCCGCCCACTCCCGCCGAACACCGGCACCCGGAGTGATCAACCCGGACAGCGCGCTCGGCGTCCGCAGCTCCGCCTCCCGCTTCTCGAGGTCGGCGATCTCGTCTTCCAGTTCCATCGCCCGCTCGGTCGCGAACTTCGACTTCGCCTTCCCTGCGTCCTTACGCGCCCGCGCGGCGGCCGTCACATCGTCGTAGTCGCTGCGCGCCTCGGCCAGCTGAGCGAGCACTTCAGCCAGCTCGGTGTTCGTGTCGTCGACCAGGAGGTACTCGTCGAGGGTTTCGAGATACTTCAGCATCAGCCGCTCCGCGTACTCCTCCAGGTCGAACTTGTCGATGTTCACGCAGCCGTTCTTGACGCACACGTAGCGCCAGTACTTCCGCTTCTTCAGGTTCACGCGCAAGGGTTCCGAGCATTTGGCGCACGCGACGATGCCCGACAAGAGGTGGATCACCGCGCCGGGACGCAGGTTCGTCAGCCTGGACGGGTCACGCAGGATGCGCTTCACCGCGAGCCACGTGGGCTTGTCGACCAGCGGCTCCCACACGCCTTGAGTCACGACGGCGTCCGGAGTCATCGGGTCATACACCGACCGCCGGTTCGGATCGTGAACCCGGATCCCGAGATAGGTCTCGTGCAGCAGCAGGAACCCGATGTTCTGCGAGTTCCAGTCACCGCCGCCCCGCCGCTTCGAGCCGCGGGTGTTGAGGTCCTTCGCGATCCCCCTCAACGATTCGCCCTTCAGTACCCGCCGGTACATCTCCTGGAGAATCGGCGCCTCGACAGGGTCCGGTTCCTGGCGTACGAACTTCCGGGTGCGTTCGTCGTAGATCCGGCGGTAACCGTAGGGGATCCTGGCGTGCGGGAGCCCCTTCTTCGCGGCGGCGGCGGTGGCGCGGCGGATCGTTTGCGACATCTCCGCGACGTCGAGCTCCCCCTTCGAGGCGTCGTCGATGAGCAGCTTCCGATCGCGGGGCTTCTTCGGATCGACGATGCGGTCATAGATTGTGACCCAAAACACGATGCCGAGTTCCTCGCACAGGTCGATCAGATCAAGCCACTCCCCTGTCTTCCGGGAGCCGCGGTTGATCGCGTAGAGCATGAGGACCTTCGCCGTGAACCGGCCACCGCGGAGATCGGCGATCAACCTGTCGAACGCGGCACGGGCCTTGCGCTGGTACTTCGACGCCGACCCGACCTCCCGGTAGACGGCCTTCTCGCTCATCGCCCAGCCGAACTGGGCGCAGGTATCCAGGTGCCCCTCGTGCTGCTGTTCAGGGGATCGCTCGATGCCGCTTTCGTCCTTCGAAACCCGCTCGTAGGCGGCGACTTCGATCCCGGCCGGCTGCTGCATCCGGGTGGCTGCCTCTGGTCCGATGACGTCCATCAGGTTAGGGTACATCTAAGAAGGCATTTCTACAGAAGTAGAAATGCGGGCAGACAAAGCCTTCCCCGCGCGGCATCGTGGAATCAAACATTCATTGACGGCGCTCAAGCCGCCGATTCACGGGGGAGAACCCAGCCATGCAACGACGTCTGACGAACCTGCGCGCCCGCCTCCCGCACGTACTCCTGCTCGCCCTGGCGGGCCTGCTGACCAGCGCCGGAGTCGCCGGCGCCGCCACCGCGCCGCCCCAGCCCGACTGCCTGAAGGGCGAGTTCTGCGTATGGGGCGCGGAATCATACGGCGGCGCGGTGCACAAATTCGACCTGCGCACCGCCAATCCCGAGGAATGCATTCCCCTGCCCGAAGGCTTCGACGGGCATTCGTTCGTCAATCGGCTGAGCCGTGACGTGACGATCTACCAAAGCGAGGAATGCACGACGGAGGGAGATTTCATCACCTATCCGGGTGGCGGCACCTACGTACCCCAGGGACCGTTCGTGATCCGCGCCCTCAAGATCTGGGACTGACCACCCCGGCGGTTCGTGCCGGTCGCTCGCGGACGAGTCGACTCGCGACCTGCACGAACCCAGGGGCCGCTCCCCCGAAGCGGCCCCGGCCCGTGAGCGCGTCACCCCGCGTCGTGACGCGCTCACGGGTGTTCCAAAAAACGGTGGGCTCGACCTGAAACGATCTGGCGGTGTCGAACGATCGACAGGTTGGCGACGGCTAAGCTGCCGATGCTGGGCGACACCCAACGTCGCCGACGTCGGCCCTCGTAGCTCAGCTGGATAGAGCAAGAGCCTTCTAATCTCTAGGTCGCAGGTTCAAGTCCTGCCGGGGGCACGTCGCAGAGGAGAACGGGACGGGAGGGGCCACACAGGCCCCTCCGCCCGCGATGTCACTTCTCGGACCCGCGCCACCAGGCAACCTTCCCGGATCGTTCACTGAAGCGCCGGGAGCGTCTCCCCTGCCGGTGTGATCCTGCATACAGCCATCTCGAAGAGCCCGCGAGCGAGCTCATCCCGCATCGCTTCGAGATCACTGACGCCGGTGGGGAGTTTCTCAAGCAAGGCCAATCAGGTTGCTCGTTGACTCCGGCCGCCGTCGAGGAGAGGCCGCCGCGCTCTCGGCCATCGCGAGCCTCCACGGCTCAGCGGGAGGACAAACCCACCGATTCCGCGAGTTCAGGGGACAGGTCCGACCAGAGCGACGCCGGAGCCACCGACCGCAGCTTCGTCGCCTCGGCGGTCAGCAGCTCGAAGCGGCTCGCGGTGTGCGCTCGTCCCCGCTGTTCGGTCCACAACGGACGGTCCGAGAGATCGACTGCCCACAACGCGCGGAAGATCGCGCCGCGGGCCACTTTGGCGGCGGCCGTGCTGTGCCCCAATTCGACCCAATCGAACCCGTGCGTGATCGCGTAACGCAGGGGTTCGTAGACGAGGAGGTTGAAGTATTCGGCCTTGTCCGGGCGGTCGTAGTCCTTGCCGAACATGCGCACGAGCAGGTCCGGCCGGGAGTGATAGGAAAGGCAGGCCGCCGCCAGCGCGCCGTCACGGCGAGCGGTGAACACCGATGTGTGCTCGTCTCCCGCCTTCGCCTGTCTTGTCAGTGACGCGAGCATTTCTTCGGCGTCACCGCCCATACCGTGCCTGCTCTCGAGCTGGGCGGCCAGCGGAGCGAATTCCCGGAGACACGAGGTGAGCGACTCGACGCCGACCTCGTAGCCCGCGCCCGCGAACTTGCGCATCTCGCGGCGAATCTGTCCTCTGCGCTGATGCGAGAACCGATCGAGGTAGCCCTCCAGTCCGTCGGCCGGAACCTCGATTCCCGCGCAGCCGTCGAGCAGTACGGCCCGGCGCATACCCACCGCACCGGTCAGCCGCAGCATGGTGGAAGTGTCCGCGTAGAGCGCGAGCACACCCGAGGCCCGGTGTTCGGCCGCGTGCCGATTCGCCGCCGCGGTCAGCTCCGGGATCACTGAGCGCGAGTCGATACCGTCGCGGGTCAGCACCCCGCTGCGATAGGACTTTTGAAACCCCATCACCGCGTAGCGGACCCCTGTCACCCCGAGATCTCCCAGCAGCAGCGACGGTGTCCTGAACTCGTGTTCGTCCGCCGTGGTGAACCACAACGGCAGCACCGCGGCGAGCCCGCGTCCGTCCCGCGCGAAAACATACGCGCATCGCCTGCCGGTCTCCGCCTCGGCGAACGCCGTCCACGACCAGCCGGCGTAACAGCCCGCGGGATCGGCGAGCACGTCCCATTCGTGCGGGCCGAATTCGTGCACGCTGGTGGCGATGCCGACGGTCCAGGTCACTTGGAGACCTCCTCCGGGGAACGTCCCGCGCCGACGTCGAGTTCTTTCGGCCGCGAGGTCATCATGCTCGTGATCACGAGCATGAGCCCGCCTCCCGCCACCAGCAGGGCGGCGGCGGCGGTGAAGGTGGCGGTGATCCCCAGTCCGATGAGCACGGGCCCGGCGAGCGCGAGCCCGAGCGGGCGCAGCGCCGTCGACCCCAGCCATTCGTACGCCGAGATCCGCGAGACGTACTCCGGCTCGGCCGACGCCTGCACCGACAGGTCCCACAACACGCTCGCGTAGGCGATTCCCGCCCCGGCGAGCGCGTGCACGGCCAGTTGCCATCCGAGCGGGGCGGCCCAGCCGAGACAGAGCAGAGCGGGCACCATCAAGACCAGGGCGCAGTAGAACGCGTGCAGCGGATTCGACGTGCGCCATCGCAGGGTGAGCGCGCTGCCTGCCACCGTGCCACAGCCGTAGGCGGCCGCGAGGAATCCCCAGATGTCGGGTCCTCCGAGCCTTTCGTCGGCCACGAGCGGCCCCCCGACGTAGTACAGCCCCATCACCACGAACTGGAAGAGCCCGAGAAAGAGCACTCCGCTCCACAACCAGGTGAGTTCCTTGAACGCGTTCCAGCTGGTGACCAGGTCCCGAACCAGGCCGGGCCCGGCCGACCGGGGCGCACGCCCGCAAGGGACCTTCACCAGCAGCAGGATCGCGACCACGAAGGCCGCGACGCCCACGAGCAGGGCGACCGTGGGGCTGGCGACGACGAGCAGTCCGCCTGCCAGCAACGGGCCGCCGCCGGTGGCCAGGCTGGTGATGATGCCCACCTGGGCATTGGCGGAGGCCAACCGGGACCGGGGCACGAGATGCTGGATCACCCCGTTCGTCGTGGGCAGGTAGGCGGCGACCGCCGCCCCGTATCCGCATTGCAGTGCGACGATCGGCCACACCGAGGACACACCGCCCAGCAACAGCAGGACGGTCGCCACCTGCACGAGGACCTTGACCGCGTTGGCGGCGATCAGCACCGCGGCGCGCGGCACCCGATCGGCGATCGCACCGCCGAGGAGCAGGAAGGCCGTGGTGGACAAGGCGCGCGCACCGAGCGCCAAGCCCACTTCGACCGCGCCGCCGATCGAGAGAATCGCCAGTGGCAGAACGACCTGGGCGTACTGGTCGCCCGCCATCGACAGGCCGTTGGACACGGCGAACCGCCGGAACAGAGGTGCCCGCCACGACAGGGCCAACGCCACCGTCATCCTCCCGACAATTCGATGCTTCACCCCGGGGCCGAATTACCGATTTCGCGCACGCCAAATAGACGGCCGCATATCACGCGAGGGTAAATACGTTTTATGATGGCAAGTATCCGGCGCTTCCCTCAATACTCCGATTGAGGGACGACTTTCGGCGTACATCTTAGTTTCACAAATCCATCGTTCACTTGACCGGCTTCGACGGCCCCTGAGTAAAGTCCTGATCACTGCGATCGGCCGGGAAGCGACCAGGGGGAGTCCTTCGTGCTGGAAAGGTACGATTCGATCGACCGACTGACCGGTATGGGATACGGACAGGTCGCGGACACCGAAAACCTGTTCGTATCGTCGCGCTGGTTACGGCTCGAAGAACGTGTGAGCCGGGACAAGCCCATTTACCTGGCCGTCAGGAACAAGCAAGGTTCGCTCTTGTCGGCGCTTCCTTGTTTCCTGCTCGACGACCGCTCGGCGGGTTCACCGTTCATCCGGCTCGACACCTTCCTGTCGGGCCTGCTCCCCGAACCGGTCCGGCGCGACGTCTCCGGCGCGGACCTGGCGAAATCGGCACTGCCCACCCTTTTGTGCGGTGGCAGGCGGACCTCGCATACCGCGGCACCGATCCGGCCGGGGCTGACCACGTCCGAGAGACGCGCCGTCCTGACCGCGGCCGTGCGAGAGCTGGACCGGCTCACCGAGGAACTCGGCGCGGCGAGTACCGCGTTCCTCTACGTCGCGGAGAGCGACCACTCTCTGCGCGACTGCCTTTCGGCCAACGGGTACACGGAATTCCCCAGTCATCGCAACCATATGCTCACCGTTCCCGCCGACGGTTTCGACGGATACCTGAAAAGTGTCTCCAAACGGCGCGCGCAGGCGATCAGGCGTGAGGAACGACGGCTGGACGCCGCCGGTGTGGTCGCCGCCGTCGAGCGATGCACTTCGCCGGTGATACGTGAGCTGGCCCCTTTGCAGCAGGCCCACGAACTCAAATACGGGGTGACGACCGAGGTCGAGCAGCTGGTGGCCCGGCACGAACAGGCCAGGGAGGTCTTCGGGGACGACTACCTGGTCGCGACGGCGCGCACCAGGGACGGCACCCTGCGTGGGTTCACGACGTTCATCCCGGCAGGCCACACCATCCACGTCCGCGAGCCCGGCCGCGAATACGGCTGGGAGCCCTCGCTGCCGATCTACTTCCAAACCGTCTTCTACACACCGATCAGACATGCCGTCGCTCACGGTTTTCAATACATCGACTACTCCATCAGTGCAGAAGAGACCAAGAAATCCCGGGGCTGCGAGTCACAGCCCCGATTCGCCTACGTCAAATTCGCCGAATCGCGGCGCCGGGCACCGGAGGGCACTTTGCGGACCGTGGTTCGAGCCCTGACGGACAAGAGCCGGCCTGCTCGGGAAACAAGCCGAACGGGACAACCGACCGAGGGGTAAAACATGGTCAAGCAGGAAATCGAGGTCGCCGGGCTGACGGTGAGCCGGTTGTGGCACTGTTTCGGGACCGAACGCCACCGCGCCTCGCTGGACACCGTGATCAAGTTGCTGAAGGCGTCGGGGACGAACGTACTCCCGATCAACACCCACCATCTCGACGCCGCGGGCGATCGCGCCGCACTCGAACTGGGTTTCGCCGGTGTCACCTATGACACGCTCGGCGAGCGGATCGACGTCGGACGTTACGTCAAGATGCTCAACATCAATCTCCGCACCAGCGCGGACGCGGCCGTGGAAGCGGCGAAGGCCGCCGTCGCGCTCACCGGTGAAAAAGTGCTCAAGCTCGAGGTGCTCACACCGGATCTGAAAGCGTCGCGAGACGACCAGGTGATCGAGGCGGCGACGCGGCTGATGAGCTGGGACCCGTCGCTGGCCGTGTTCCCGCTGCTGTCCTGCGATCTCGCCGCCGCGAAGGCCGCCGCCGACGCCGGCTGCGGGCTGCTGCGGGTGATGGGCTCCAACATCGGCACCGGTGCCGGGATCGCCGACCCGATCACGTTCGGCGGGATCTGCGAGCTCCCGGTGCCCGTGGTGCTGGACGGCGGGGTCGGCAAACCGGCCGACCTCGCGCTGGCGGCGAAGCTCGGCGCGGACGGCGCGCTGGTCAACAGCGTGTTGTTCGACGACGGCAGGCCCCCGGAGACCGTGATGGCCGACTTCGTCGCGCAAGCACGAGACACCTTCGTCCTGGCCGCGGCACGATGACCTCGGATGACCCCCGTCTGTCCCGGAACACCATCCCCCGCCGGGGGACGATCTCGGTGGTGGGCGGGGACGGCGCGGTCATCAGGGACGCGGCGGGCCGGGAATGGCTGGACCTCAGCAGCCAGACCGTGAATCTCCTTTTCGGACAGTCGCATCCGTTCATCACCGAACGGGTGATCGGGCAGCTGCGGGACTACACCTTCGTCGACCAGGATTTCGACTGCCCGCGCGACCGTATGGCCATCAAGCGGTTGCGGCCTCTGCTCCCACCGAACCTGACCTCGTTCAACATCCGGATGTGCAACGGTTCCGACGCGGTCGAGTGCGCGGTCAAACAGGCCAGACGGGCCACTGGGCGGTCCCGGGTGCTCACGGTGGACGGCATCTACCTCGGCCAGACCACCCAGGTCATCCATTTCCGCGGGCTCGGCGAGCGGCCGTCGGACATCCTGCGCGGCAGCACGGAGGACGTGCTGTTCGCGCCGACGCCGTACTGTGACGACCACGGTCACGATCCGCTGGAATGCCCGACCGAGAACGGCGAGCTCACCGCCGAACTGATCGCACGCCACCATCGCGAACTCGCCTGTGTCCTGGTCGATCCGGTGCTCCTGAGCAAAGGGGTGTTCCTGGGGCGGGCCATGTCCGCCTTCGTCACCACCGTCGCGGCCGCCTGCCGTGAATTCGGCGTGCCGCTCGTCCTCGACGAATGCCAGTCCTTCGGCTGGGTTCCCGGGAACACGTTGTCGACGTTGTGGCAGGTCCGGCCCGACGCGCTCGTGCTGGCCAAAGGCGTCGCGGGTGGTTTCCCGCTCTCCGTCTGCGCGACCACGGCGGAGCTGGACAACCTCAACTGGGGCGAGGCCGACTACACCAACGGCGGGCATCCGGTCGCGGTTGCGGCGATGGACGCGACGTGTGAACTGCTGGCGGATCCCGCCCAGCAGCGCGATTTCGGCGAACTCTGCTCGGTGCTCGACGAGCATCTTCCCCCCGCCACCGGAACCCATGCCCGGTCGCGAGGGATCGGGATGGTGCGGGCGTGGGAGATCCTGTCCGACGGTGTCCCCGCCGATCCCGCCTACGTCAGGCACATTTCCGACGCCTGCCTCGACGCGGGGGTTTACGTGCGCCCTTATGGCAGCGCGCTCGGCATCAAACCGCCCCGGTCGATCACCGCCGATCAACTCGCCAAGGCACTGCACACCATCGGCCGGGTCGTCGACGAAACGCGTGGCCACTAGAAATGGGGAGCCATCAGTGAAAACGTCTGAAGCGCGAACAGTGGTCTGGGACGGGACCGCACTGTCCGAGCACACGGTCAAGCACGTGCACCGGACCGACAGCACCGTGCTGGAGGTCGTCGCCGCCGGTATCTGCGGAACCGATCTGCACGTGCTGGCGCACAGCGGTTTCGGCAGGCCGGACAACGTGCTCGGTCTCGGGCACGAGATCCTCGGCCGGGTCCAGCGGCCGGGGCCCGCCACGCCGGTGGTCGGCGGCAGCACGATCGCCGCCGGAGACCTGGTGCTCGTCGTTCCCGGCAAGGCCTGTGGACGGTGCACCATGTGCCTGTCCTTCGGCGCGCATGAGCACCTGTGCCCGCGGCGCGTCGTGCACGGATTCTCCGCGTTCCGCCCGGACGGCGCGTTCCCTCTCGGCGGGTTCTCCACCGAGATCGAGCTCGCGGACGACATCGCCGTGATCCCGGTGCCCGATGGCATGGACGTCAACCGCGCGGTACTGGGTGAGCTGGTCTCGGTCGCGGTGCGGGGCGCCGAACGCGCGCTGGGCCACGGCAGGCCGGACATCGGGATGGGGACCCTGCTCGGGGGAACCGCGGCCGTTCTGGGGGCCGGGCCGGTCGGTGCCGTCGTCGCCCTGGTACTCGCCGCGGCCGGACTCGAGGTCACGGTGACCGAGACGAACGAGTGGCGGGCCAAGTACGTCGGCGAAAAGCTCGGGCTGCGCGTGATCGTCCCCGAGCCCGGCACCCCCTGGCTCGACGAACTGATCGCCGGCTCCCCCGGCGGCCTCGGCTTCGACGTGGTCGTCGAATGCGGTGGCGTCCCGGAGTTGTTCACCGACGCGCTGACCCTCGCCAGAGCGGGTGGCCGCGTCGTGGAACTGGGGCATTTCATCCCGAACGGGACCGTCCCGACCGATCCGGCGGTGATCTGCCGCAAGGACCTGGAAGTGGTCGGTTCGGTGCTCGCCCCGCCCACCGCCTATCCGAAGGCGCTTCGCTTGCTGCAACGCGAAGATCTCGCCTTCGACGAGATCGTGTCTTCGAAGCTGACGCTCGCCCAGCTGACCGACCTCGATCTGGTCCTCGGCGAACGCGACTACCTCAAGCGAGTGGTGCGGCCGAACGGCTGAAGAGAGGAAGACGATGACGACTCCCCTGATCCGACCGGATCTTCCCCTGTCCGCCGTCGCCGCGATCGCCGAACGCGCCGCGGCGGCGGGATGGCCCGACGTGATACCGATGGCCGGCGGCGAACCGCGCTTCCCCTGCCCGCCCGGCCTGCTGGACTCCCTGCACACGGCAGCACCGGACGTGCTGACCAAGTACTCGCCGTTCAAGGGAACGGCGGACTTCCTCGATGCCGCGCGGCACAAGCTGCACGAGGTCAACCATCTCGACGTCGGCCCGGACGAGATCATCGCCGTACCCGGTGGCGCGCAGGCCTTGTTCTCCACCTTGTCGGTCCTCGTGCACGGGACCCGCAAGAAGGTGATCATCACCGATCCGTGCTGGGAACACTATCCACGGATCGCGATCGCGGCCGGCGCCGAAGTGGTGCGGGTGCGGACCACCCGCCACTCGGCCCACGACACGATCGACCTCGACGACCTGGACCGCCTGATCGACCACGACACGGCCGCGGTCCTGCTGAACACCCCGCTCAACCCCACGGGATCGGTGCTGAGCGAGGAGGAACTCGACCGCGTCGGCTGGTTGTGCGAGTCACGCGGCGCGCGCATGGTCGTGGACGAAGAGTACGAAACCTTCGTCTACGGCTCCCGACGGCACACCACCGCGCGCGCGGCGCGCCGGTCCGCGATCTCCCTGTTCAGCCTGTCCAAGAGCTTCGCGCTGACCGGGATCAGGATGGGGTACATCACCGCGGACGCACCCACGATCGACGCGCTGAAGCGGTTCGGCCTCTTCACCTACATGTACAGCTCCAGCCCCGCCCTGGTGCTCGGCACGGCCGCGCTGCGGGCCGACCTCGCCACCTACCTGGAAGGGGTCCGCTCCGAATACGAGGAGAAGACGGCCCGCCTGGCCAAAACGTTGGACTCGATCCCCGGGATCGAGTGCGCCATGCCAGAGGGCGGCGTCTACGTCTTCCCCCGGATCGCGGACGTGGACGGCGAGTCGCTCGCCGAGCGCATCGTGTCCGAACAACACGTGCTGTGCGTTCCCGGAGAAGCGGCGGGAAGCAGCGGCCGGGGTCACGTGCGGTTCTTCGTCGGCCTCGACGACGACGTGGCGGCCACGGCCGCGGCCCGGATCCGCACGCTGCTCGGGGTCGCGGAGCAGCCGAACCCGTGAACCGGATGACGCTCGGGACCGTGCACTTCGCCAAGTTGCCCCCGGAGACCGCGTATCGCGTGCTCGACGCGTTCGCCGAAGCCGGTGGCTCCGCGGTGGACACCGCGTCGTTCTACGGCCGCGGCTATGTGGAGTCCGTACTGGGCTCCTGGCTGCGCCGGGCCGGGCCGGTGGTGCGTGTGCGCACGAAACTCGGCTATTTCGAGAAACCGGGAGACCATCGCGAGCACGCGGCCGTGCGCGAGGCGTTCGAACGCAGCGTCGCGAGGCTGGGCGGCCTGCCCGGCGAAGTGCTGCTGCACGAGGCGGATTGGGCGTGCTGGTGGGATCCTCGCTCCTCGCCTGGCGAGCTGGGCGCCCCGCCGCCAGGGCGGCCGGTGCCCGCCTGGGAGACGCTGCGCGAGCTCGCCGCCGAGACCGGGGTCGGTATCGGGGTGTCCGGCAACAACGCCGGAATCCTCGCCACCGCGGCGGCCCGGCTGTCCGCGACCGGGGTGCTCGTGGCCAAGCAGTACGACCTGTTGTGGCGTTCGGCCGAAGTCCTTCTCGCCACCCCGGGTCTCCGCGTCGATCTCGGCGCTCCGTTCCATCAAGGAAGGTTGTTCGATCTCGCCGCGCTCACGAAGGTCCCCGGGCTGGCAGCGGCGGCGACCCGGCTGCGGACGCTGCTTCATGAGGCCGGAGTCCGGGTCGAAGACGTCGCGGTGCCCTTCGTGCTGGCCGAGCACCGGGCCCGGGGAGTCTGCGTCGGCCTGTCGTCGGTCTCCGAGGTCGCGGCGCTGACCGCCGCGGCGACGCGCGTCCTGGATCCCGGCCTGCTCGCCGCGTTGCGCGCCGCCGGTGTGCGGCATCCGCCCATGCCCGGCCCCGCGGGCACCCCCGAATATCTCGCACCGCCCTGGCGCGACGGACCGTCCGTCGCGCCGTCCAGCCACCCGGACCGGAGAGAGGAACCACGAACATGGTCACCAAGCCGTATCTGAAGCCCGCCGCGGTCATCGACCGAGAGAGCGAGAACCTCCGGTTCACCTATCGTGGCCGGGCCTACACCTTCCCCGTGTCCCTGACCAAGCCCGTGGAACTCGCCACGATGGCCATGGACGGGCGCACACCGCTGCCGGAGATCGCGCTCAACAGCCTGCTCGGCACCGACGAAGTCCAGGAGCTGGTGACCGAGCTGTCCGGCACGCCGCTTCTGCTCGACGGGGAGCAGGAGGTGCTGGCGGACGGCGGGCTGAGCGGCCGCGAGGCGTACTGGCGCCTGGAAGGCCAGATGTGGGACTGGCGCGGGCTGGGCCAGCGTACCGACATCCGGCCGGTGACTCCCCTCGACGTCGAGGTCGGGGCCGGTCGCGCGCCGATCGACGTCGTCAAGGGGTTCTGCCTGGAAATCTGCCACCAGGTGTCCAACGCGCCACGCGAGATCTCTTTGGCGATCGCGAACGCGCCGACCAAGGCCGCTCGCGACCTCTACATGGAGTTCTACGAAGAGGAACATCCGCACGGCGACATGCTGCGCGAGGCGCTGGCGCACTGGCTGCCCGAAACCGGGATCGACGCGGCGGTACCGCTCCCGCAGACCCTCGGCCTGCTCAACACCTACAACTGGTGGGCGCAGAGCGACCCGCTGCTGTACGCGGTGGCGCTGATGCGCGACGAAGGCAGTGGCCTGGACGCGACGCCAGCGCCGGAGACCGACGTGTACGAGGCCATGCGCACGCACTACGACGTTCCGAAGGAGGTCACCGAACGCTTCCACTGGCACGCCACCCTCGACGCGGACCTCGACCACGGATCGTTCCCGCTCGACGTCTTCACCACCGTGCCCGTCGTCGAACCGCTCAGGTACGCGGCACTCACGAAGGCGGCACGCGGCATCGTCGAGCTCTACGACGCCTTGATGAACGGTGTCCTCGAGTACTACTCGGCGAACTCGGCCGAGTCGCGCTGGTCCCAGGTCACCACACAGGCCATGGCCCGATAACCCGCCATGGCCACGGAGATCCGGCATTTCACCTCTGTGCGGTCGATGGACGGGAAAGCCATCCGGCGCATGTTCGATCTCGCCGCGGGTATTCGCGCGCTCCCGGCCGCGCAGCGGTCCACGCTGCTGCACGGCCGCGTCGTCGTCAGCGCCTTCTACCAGCCGAGCACCCGCACCCGGACCGCTTTCGAATCGGCGGCACTGCGCCTCGGCGCCGCCTGCACCGGATTCGCGGAAGCGTCCTCCACCAGGGCGGGTGACTTCTACCAGGAGACGCTCGAGGACGTGGTGGCGAACCTGGGCATGCTCGGCGACGCGGTGGTGCTGCGGCATTTCGAAAGCGGTGCCGCCGCTCGCGCGGCACTGGTGTCACCGGTTCCGGTGATCAACGCGGGCGACGGCTACAACGAGCATCCCTCGCAAGCCCTCGGCGACGTCTGGACGATGTGGCAGCTGTTGGGTGACCTCGCCGGCACGAGCATCGGGTTGCTGGGTAACGCCAACGTGCGTTCCCTGCACTCGATCACCTTCGTACTGGCCGAATTGCGCCCGGCCGAGGTCGTGTTCCTTCCCGAGCCGGGGACTTCGGTGCCCGAAGACAGCAGGCTCGCCTTGGAAGCGGCGGGAGTCCGCTGGACGACGGTCGGCGACGTGGAAGACCTGCTCACCCGATGCGACCTCGTGGAGACGATCGGCACCCGGCATCCGGACCACAGCACGGCACAGCAGCTCGCGAACGCGGCGGACGTCAGCTCGACCCCGGAACGGTTCCGCATCGACGCGGCGGTGCTGAAACGGGTGAACCGGGAGGTGCCGATCCTGCATCCCGGACCGCGGACCGACGAGGTGGCGACGGACGTCGACGGTCTCCCCGTGGCGCACTACCTTCCCCAGGTCCGGCACGGCATGTGGATGAAGGCGGCGATGCTGGCCTCCTGCTTGTGCGCACCCGAGCAGCTGGCGGTGGGGATCCGGTGACCGAAGTGGAGGCGGGCTCCGGCGAGCGGGCCGCGGCCCGCTCCACGACGGCACTCTGGACGCTGCCGGCCACCGAACTGCTGGCCGCACTCCGCGGCGGCACGGTGACCGCGGCCTCCATCATGGAATCGGTGCTCGATCGCGTCGCCGCCGTCGATCCCCTCCTGCACGCTTTCGTGGAGGTGGACGCGGCGGGCGCCTTGAAGGCGGCGCACGCGGCCGACGACGCGTACCGGCGGGGAGAAGCCGGGCCGTTGTCCGGGATCCCGTTCTCCGTGAAGGATCTGCATCCGGTGCGCGGGATGCGGACCGGTCACGGGAGGGCGGTCCGCGGGGCGGAACCGGAGACCGAGGACGACCTGGTCGTCGGTCGGCTCAGGGCCGCGGGGGCGATCCCCTTCGGAAAGACCCGGTCTCCGGAACAGGGCTACTGCTACTCGTCGATGTCCAGCGACGGCGTGGCGGCGCGCACACCTTGGCGGCTCGATTACGGTGCCGGCGGTTCCAGCAGCGGAGCGGCCGCCGCCGTGGCGGCGGGAATGGGCCCGCTCGCGCTGGGCAGCGACGGCGGCGGATCCATCCGCGTTCCGGCTGCTTTGTGCGGTGTCGTGGGTTTGAAACCCTCCTTCGGCAGGATCCCGGCCTTCCCGGTAGCGGACGCTTTCACCGCTCCGAGAGTCCACATCGGCCCCTTGGCCCGAACGGTCGCCGACGCGGCGCTCTTCCTCCGCCTGGCGCAGGGCGCCGACTCCCGGGACCCGTTCTCGTGGTCGGCCCCGGTGGCGGACGGCGGGTCTGCCCGGCGACCTGCCCCGTTGCGGCTGGCCTGGACGGAATCCCCCCAAGGCGGGCTGCCGGTCGACCCCGAAGTCGCCGCGATCACGGGAGAAGCGGCACGACGACTCGCGCAGGCACTCGGGTCCGCTCCCCCGGCTCCGTCACCTGGCTGGGGAGATCAGAGCGAGGTGCAGCGAGTGCTCTGGGAAGGCGGCCTGGCGATGCGCTATCCGGGTCCGGTCGACGCCTCATGCCCGGATTCCCTGCGCCGCCTGGTCCGGCGGGGAAGGACCCGGTCGATGGCCGAGCTGGGGGCCGCCGGCCGGGCCAGGACCCGGCTTTTCCACCATTTCCGCGAGTTCTTCGAGAACTGGGACGTGTTGCTGACCCCGACTTGCCCGGTCGCGGGCTGGCCGCACGACCGGACCCCCGGGCTGACACCCGGCCGGGAAGACGCCCTGCTGGCCGGTGCGGCCGTCTATCCCTTCAACCTCACCGGCAATCCGGCGATCACCTTGCCCGCGGGGTGGACCTCCGCCGGGCTGCCCGTCGGGCTGCAACTGATCACCGGCTGGCGAGCCGACGCGCTCCTGCTGGAAGTGGCACAAGTGTTCGAGCAGGTCCGGCCATGGACGAGCCGTCGTCCGGTCCTGCGTCGGCCGGGAAGTGGAGGGTGATCCATGCTGAAGCCCCGTGTTCTGCTCGGTCTCCTGCTGGCACTGGCACTGGTCGCTTCGTCCTGCGCCGCGACCGACCAGCGGACGAGCCTCCAGCGCATCCGGGACGAGAAGGTGCTGCGCGTCGGGATCGGCGCCTCTCCACCGCTGACGATCCGGCGTGCCGACGGCTCGTACGTCGGCCTGGACGTCGACCTGATCGATCAATTCGCGCGGAGCCTCGGCGTACGGGTGGAGTACGTGGGGACCAGTTACGCCACGATCATCGCCGGTCTGCAATCAGGGAAATACGACATGATCACCTCACTGCAGGCCAGGGAAGAGCGCCGGAAAGCGGTCGACTTCGCCGATCCGCTGCTGTCCATGGGCGGCGCCTGGCTCGTGGCCAAGACCGACACCAGGCTCACCGACCTCGCCTCGCTCAACGACCCCGGGGTCACGATCGCCTGCCTCGCCGGTGGCGCGCAGTGCCTGATCTGCCGTCACGTCGTGCCGAGGGCGAAGTTGCGGGAGCTGCCCTCGGCCGGATCCGGTCTGCCGGAACTGATCTCGGAACTCGGCAGCGGCCGCGCGAGCGCCGTCGCCGCCGAGGCGCTGATCATGCCGGCGATCCTGGCGAAGTACCCGCAATTCCGCGTGATTCCCGACGCACCGGAGGGGGTCGACCCGGTACCTGTCGGCTGGAGCGTTCCCAAGGGCGACGGCGAACTGCTCGCCGAACTCAATCGGTTCATCGCCGGGAAGAAGGCGGACCGGACCATCGACGAAGCGCTCAAGAAGTGGATCACCCCCGAGAACTCGCTGGGCGGGTGAGGGAATGGCGGCGACGGACTACACGTTCGACTGGACCTACCTGTTCACCGGAGAGGCGCTGGACGCCGCGCTCGGCGGGCTCGCCTTCACCGCGGGCCTTTCGGTGGTCTCCCTGCTGGCGGGCAGCGTGGTCGGTCTGCTCTGCGCGCTCGTGCGCGCCAACAACGTGCCGGTGCTCGGCCAGCTCGCCTACGCCTACACCGAGTTCTTCCGCACCACGCCGGGGCTGGTGCAGCTGATCTGGATCTTCTACGCGCTGCCGATCCTGCTCGGGGTCGAACTGCCGGTGATCTCGGCCGGAGTACTGGCCTTGACCCTGAACTCGGGGGCGGTCCTCGGGGAGGTGTTCCGGGCGGGGATCACCTCGGTCGGGCCCGGCCAGCTGGAGGCCGCGGCGGTGCTGCGGTTCACCCGGTTGCAGACCATCCGGCACGTGATCCTTCCGCAGGCGTTCCGCCATGTGCTGCCCGCGCTGGCGACCACCCTGATCCTCCTGATCAAGGAGTCTTCGCTGCTGAGTGTGATCGCCGTACCGGAGATCACCTACCGGGCCCAATCCATCGTCAACGCGACCTTCCGGCCGCTGGAGGTCTACACCCTGCTCGCCGTCATGTACTTCGTCGTCACATACCCGCTGTCCATGCTGAGCGGCAGGCTCGAACGCAAACTCGCGATGGTGTAGGAGAAGCATGGACGAGCCCCGGAACGGGAACACGGCCGAGGTGCTGGCCGTGCGCGGTCTGTCGTTCGCCTACCAAAGCGGATCGCCGGTACTGCACGACATCCACCTCTCGGTGGGAGAACGGGAACTCGTGGCCGTCATGGGCCGCAGCGGCAGCGGCAAATCCACGCTGCTCCGCTGCATCGCGGGCCTGGCGGAACCCGACACCGGGGCGATACTGGTCCGGGGACGGCGGATCAGCGGCAGGGAACGCAGGCGGGACAACGCCATAGGGATGGTTTTTCAGCAGTTCAACCTGTTCCCGCACCGGACGGTCCGTGACAACATCGTCATGCCGCTGAGGGTGGTGGACCGCGTCCCACTGGACGCCGCGGTCCGGATCGCGGTGGAACACCTGGAGATGGTGGGGCTCTCCGGCCTCGGCGACCGGCGCCCCACCACGCTGTCCGGCGGGCAGCAGCAGCGGCTCGCCATCGCCCGCATGCTGGCCATGCGGCCCCGGATCCTCCTGCTCGACGAGATCACTTCGGCACTCGACGCCACGTTGACCGCGGACGTGCTCGCCATCATCCGCCGTCTGGCCGACACCGGTCTGCCCATGTTGATGGTGACCCACGAACTGACCTTCGCCAAACGGTTCGCCGATCGGATCGTCGTGCTCCACGACGGCCGGATCGTCACGGAAACCTCGCCGGAGTACGAACGTACGCTCACGCCGGTCACCGAAGCGGACCAACCTCCGAGCACCCCGCGATGACTCCCGGACAGGCGGCCCGGCCGTCTCAGTGCCCGCTCACCGGCGGCCGTCCCGTTCGCGGCCGTCCTTCCTCTTCAGCCGCCCGTTCGGCCGACGGCCGGGCGAGTCCCGCGCCGGCGTCCCGCAAACCCGGCGGGGCGCCGACCGGACCAGCGCCGTGATCTCGGCACGCTGCCCGACCCCGAGCTTGCGCAATATTCTCGAGACGTGCGTCTTCACCGTCGGTTCGCTGATGTAGAGGCACCTGGCGATTTCCCTGTTGCTGTGCCCTTTCGCCACGAGTTCGGCGACTTCCTTTTCCCGGGGGGTCAGCCGGGATACCAGGTTCTCCGATTTGCGGGCGGGCCCGGTGAGGAGACTGAACATCTCGTTCCACACCGCTCCGAAGGTCTCGTTCAATTCCTGGACGGCGCGCTGGAGCGCGACTTCCTCGCTCGGCGCCGTCCGTCTGACCCGGGCGATACCCGCGCGGAGCGGCAACAGCTTCCCACCGATGCTGTCGGCCAGCTCCGGCGGGCAGGACCACCCCGCCGGCGAATCTTCGTCCGGGTGGGCTTCCCGGCCTTCGGACCGTCCTTCCGCCGACTCGTCGATCATCGTCCGCGTCAGGCGCAAGAACGCCTCCACCGCCTGTGCGTCGTAGACGTCCGGACTGCACGACAAGGCGGCGGCGAAGCCGATCACCCGGCAACGGCCCGCGTGCCCGGCGTCGAGCACCGGCACCACGATCGCGTCCTGGAAACCGAATCGCAGGGCTTCGAGCCACGGGCTTCCGCGCAGCACCACGCCTTCGTCCTGGTCGACGGTGTACGGCCACCGGCGCCCCAGGATCCAGTCGCCCAGTGCGTCGGCGTCCAGCGGCGGATCCGACTCGCCGAGGCGCAGCACACGCACCGAGTCCGTCGGCCAGAAGGTGTTCATCGCCACCAGAAGATGGGCACGCAGAGAGCTTTGTTCCCGGCCGGCCACCAGCTGCGCGATCTCGTCGGTGTTTTCGAGGAACGTGACGACGCGTCCCGGTAATCGGGACGTCGTCGAGCGAGACAGGGGACATGCAGGCGACTTATCGCGACAATGGCAGAGCAACAGGTACCCCCACAGTTACCTTTGAAGACCTGACGCAGATAAATGACGAAATGGCCTCGTCATCCACGCTACGCGCGATTTCATCGCCGTCGATACCGGCAAAAGCGTGGTAATCGCCGGGACCGGGCGGAGTCACTCGGACCGGGACCCCCGCACCATGCCAAGATCAGGTCATGACGTCTTCGCACCCGGTGTCGATCCGGCAGGCCGGCGAGCGCGACGTGCCGACACTGGCGGCACTGCGGCGAGCATGGACGGAAGAGCAGTCGGGAAAGCCGGTCGAGGACGACGGGTTCGAAGAGCGTTTCGCCTGCTGGTACGCCGCCGAAGCATCGCGCCGATCGGCGTTCTTGGCCGAACTCGACGGCGAGGCCGTCGGTATGGTGAACCTCGCCCTGATCGAACGAATGCCGCGGCCCGGTCTCTCCGCCACACGCTGGGCCTACCTGGGCAATGCCTTCGTGCTCGCCACGCACCGCGATCGGGAAATAGGAGCCGCTCTGGTCGACGCCGCCCTCGCCTACGCGCGCGCGTGCGGTTGCGATCGTGTCGTCCTGTCCCCCACCGACCGGTCGGTGCCGTTCTACCTGCGCGCGGGCTTCGGCCCGGCGACCATGCTGCTGGCGCGGGTTCTCGACGAATGACGGCGATCCGGCGGTGGCACGGAATCCGGATCCCCGACGTTCAGTCGCCGAGACCCCGCAACGCCACGAGCACTTCGTCCGGCACGTCGAGCCGGGCTTCCACTTCCGACACCTTCGCGGCCACGCGCCGGTACGTCGCGCGGCCACGGGCGCTGAGGTGGACGAGCACGCGACGTCTGTCCGTAGCGTCGACCTCGCGGTAGGCCTGCGCGGTGGTCACCAGTTTGTCCACCACCCTGGTCAGCGTCGGGGCGGTGGCGAGCGTCCGGTCGGCGAGGTCGGCCATGGCGAGACCGCCCTTGCCGCTCAGCGCGTCCAGCACCAGCCACTGGTCCAAGGTGAGGCCTTCCTTGGCGAGCACCTGCTCGACCTTGGCGGCGACGGCCCGGGCGGCGCGGGTGAGCGAGCCGGTGAGCGACGTTCCGGCGGTCGTGACGCCGCGTGTCCCCATATCCCGTCCCCTTGCCAAAACCGGACACCCTCGCAATACTTCCAGGTGAAAGCACTTTGACCTTACCGGGCCACCGCACGGAGCGCCATGCCCCCACGCCTCGCCACCCGGCCCCGCGACGACACCTGGCGTGTGGCCATGGTGGTCCCGTTGCAGGGACCCGCCGGGCTGTTCGGCCCGTCGTGCGAGGCGATCACGGAACTGGCCGTCCACGAGCTCAACGAATCCGGCGGCATCCTCGGCAGGCAGGTCGAAGCCGAGGTGGTCGACGGCGGTGGCACCCCCGCGCAGGTCGCCGATGAGCTGCGGCGGTTGGTCGGCACGGGGCGGGTCGACGCGGTGAGCGGCTGGCACATCTCGTCGATCCGGCACGCGCTCGCGCCGGTCGTGGCCGACAGGATCCCGTACGTGTACACGTCGCTCTACGAAGGCGGCGAGCGCCGCTCGGGCATCTTCTGCACGGGCGAGACACCACGCTGCCAGATCGAGCCGGCGCTGCGCTGGCTGCGCGATCACCTCGGAACCAGAAGCTGGTTCGTCGTCGGCGACGACTACGTCTGGCCGCACCGGTCGACCCGCGCGATCCGCCACTACGCCAGGGAGCTCGATCTGCGGATCACCGGCGAGGCGTTCGTCGGGCTCGGGGCGGGCGATATGTCCACAGTGGTCCGCGAGATCGAACGGTCCACAAGCGACGGTGTGCTCATGTTGCTGGTCGGGCAGGACGCGGTGCGCTTCAACCGCGCCTTCGCCGCGCACGGGCTCAGCGATCGGCTGGTCCGGTTCAGCCCGTTGATGGAGGAGAACATGCTCCTGGCGAGCGGCGCGAACGCCACCGGCAACCTCTACGTCTCCGCCGCCTACTTCCGGTCCATGGTCACCGCCGACGCGATGGACCTGCTCGGCCGCTACGTCGACCGCAACGGCCCCGGCGCCCCCGCCCTGAACAACGCCGCCGAATCCTGTTACGAGGGGCTGCACACGCTCGCGGAACTCGTCCGCCGGGCGGGGACGTCGGAGCTCCCCGCGCTCAACGCGGCGATCGACGGCGTCGCCTATCACGGCCCTCGAGGCACGATCGAGTTCCGCGGGCGGCAGGCCGATCAGCACGTCCATCTCGCGGTCGCCGACGGCTACGACTTCGAAGTCCTCACCAGGCTCTGAAATCCGCCCTCTTGACTCGCTCCGGCACACCACATACTTTCATTTGAAATTATTCCATGTGACGCACATCTTGCGGAGGTGAGCATGGGTGACGTGGGCCTACTCTACGTCGGCGCCGCCTTGATGATCAACGGCCTGATGCTGCTCGGCCGGATACCTCCGCGTTCGGCGGCGGTGCTGAACCTGTTCGTCGGCGCGCTGCAGTGCGTCACCCCGACCGTGCTGATCGTGCAGGCGGGCGGCGACCGGGACGCGATCCTCGCCGCGTCCGGCCTGTACCTGTTCGGTTTCACCTATCTGTACGTCGGTATCGCGAACCTCGCCGGCCTGGAGCCCGAAGGCATCGGCTGGTTCTCGCTCTTCGTGGCGGGCGCCGCCGTGGTGTACGCGGGAATCGCGTTCTGGCACGACGACGATCCGGTGTTCGGCGTCATCTGGCTGTCCTGGGCCCTGCTGTGGACCTTGTTCTTCCTGGTTCTCGGCCTTGGCAAGGAACAGCTGACGCGGTTCACCGGCTGGACCACCCTGCTGCTCAGCCAGCCGACGTGCACGGTGCCCGCCTTCCTCGGCCTCACCGGCGTTTACCCGTCCTGAAAACCGTTCGGAGAAAAGGAGTCTTCATGCGACACGGTGATATTTCCGCCAGCCCGGACACGGTCGGCGTCGCGGTGGTCAACTACAAGATGCCGCGCCTGCACACCAAGGCCGAGGTCCTCGACAACGCCCGCAAGATCGCCGAAATGGTGGTGGGCATGAAATCCGGCCTTCCTGGCATGGATCTCGTGGTGTTCCCCGAGTATTCGACGCAGGGCATCATGTACGACCCGAAGGAGATGTACGAGACCGCGGCGACGATTCCCGGCGAAGAGACCGAGATCTTCGCCGCCGCGTGCCGCGAAGCCCAGACGTGGGGCGTCTTCTCGATCACCGGCGAGCGGCACGAGGACCACCCGGCCAAACCGCCGTACAACACGCTCGTGCTCATCAACGACCGCGGCGAGATCGTCCAGAAATACCGCAAGATCCTGCCGTGGTGCCCGATCGAAGGCTGGTACCCCGGCGAGGACACCTACGTCAGCGACGGCCCCAAGGGCATGAAGATCTCGCTGATCATCTGCGACGACGGGAACTACCCGGAGATCTGGCGCGACTGCGCGATGAAGGGCGCCGAACTGATCGTGCGCTGCCAGGGCTACATGTACCCGGCCAAGGAACAGCAGATCCTGATCGCCAAGGCGATGGCGTGGGCCAACAACTGTTACGTGGCGGTGGCGAACGCCGCCGGTTTCGACGGCGTGTACTCCTACTTCGGGCATTCCGCGATCATCGGCTTCGACGGGCGCACGCTCGGCGAGACCGGCGAAGAGGAATACGGGATCCAGTACGCGCAGCTTTCGGTTTCGGCGATCCGTGACGCGCGGACCTACGACCAGTCGCAGAACCACATCTTCAAGCTGCTGCACCGGGGTTACACCGGCGTGCAGGACGCGGACGAAGGCGACAAGGGCGTCGCGGACTGCCCGTTCGACTTCTACAAGCTCTGGGTCACCGACGCCAAGAAGGCGCAGGAGAAGGTGGAATCGATCACCCGCGACACCATCACTCCTCGGCACCCCTGACCAGGACGGTGCGCCCTAGACTCGGCGCATGGACAGGATCGACAGCGGCAGCCGGACGATCGCCGCCCCGCCCGAGACCGTCTATCGGGCACTTCTCGACCGCGAGTCCCTCGAAGCCTGGCTGCCGCCCGAAGGGATGCGCGGCCGGATCGAGCACTGGGATCCGCGGCCGGGCGGCGGTTTCCGGATGACCCTCACCTACCTCGACGCGTCCGCCGCGCCCGGCAAATCGTCGGACGCGACGGACGTCGTCGAGGTCGGGTTCGCCGACCTGGTGCCCGCCGAACGCGTGGTGCAGCAGGCCGTCTTCGAGTCCGAAGATCCCGCGTTCGCGGGCACCATGACGATGACCTGGGACCTGGCCGCGGCGGGTGACGGCACCGAAGTGACCGTCACCGCGACGGACGTGCCGCCCGGTATCGGACAGGCGGATCACGAGGCCGGGATCGCCTCCTCACTGGCCAACCTGGCTTCCTTCGCCGAAACGCGCTGACGGCCGGACGCGATGACGATCGCGGCGAGCACGGCCATCACCAGCGGCACCACCAGCGCCGCCCGGAACCCGCCGAGTGCCGCCTGGGGCGAACCATCCGCGCCGAGCGCGGCGACGTTGACGGCGGTCACCGCGGACAGCCCGAGCGCCGCGCCGAACTGGAACGCCGTGTACAGCAGACCGCCCGCGAGCCCCTGTTCGTCCTCGGCGATCCCCTCGGTGGCGACGATCGTCAGCGGACCGTAGGCGAGCGCGAAGCCGAGACCCAGGATGATCATCGACGGGAACATCGCCGCGTACGTCCAGTCCAGGCCCAGCGGCAGGAAGAGCGCGTAGGACACGGCCGCGAGCACGAGGCCGCCGAAGATCAGCCGGGTGTTGCCGAACCTCGCCACCAGCCGCGGGGTCAGCGTCGGCGCGAGGATCGCGTCGATCCCGACCGCCAGCAGCGCCAGGCTCGTCTCCAGCGTCGACCAGCCCCGCAGTTCCTGCAGGTACAGCGTGACCAGGAACTGGAACCCGAAGAACGAGCCCGCGAACAGCAGGGCGCTGACGTTCGCCCGAACCAGCGGCCCCGACCTCAGGATGCCGAGGCGCACCAGCGGCGCGGGTGAACGGCGTTCGACGGACACGAAGGCCACCAGCGCGGCCACTCCCCCGGCGAACGACGCGACGGTCCAGCCCCAGCCCTGTCCGGGGTGTTCCAGCCGGACCACCGCGTAGGCGATCAGCAGCATCGCGACCGTGACGGTGACCGCTCCGGCCAAGTCCAGGCGGCGCGGTCCACCGCCCTCGCGAGCGGGTTCCTTGATGAGCCAGAGCGCGGCGAGCAGGATGACCGCGGACAGGATCACCGGCGTGAAGAACACCCAGCGCCAGTCGATCCTGGTCAGCAGGCCGCCGATGACGAGGCCGAGCGAGAAGCCGCCCGCCCCGGTGCCGGCGTAGAACAACAGGGCCTTGTTGCGCTTCGGGCCCTCTTCGAAGCTCGTGGTGATGATGGACAGGCCCGCCGGGGTCATGAAGGCCGCGGCGACGCCGGTGACGAACCGGGCGAGCACCAGCATCCAGCCTTCGGTGGCGAATCCGCCCAGCCCGGAGAAGACGAGGAACACCACCAGCCAGCCGACGAACATGCGGCGTCGGCCGTACAGGTCGGCGGCGCGCCCGCCCAGCAGCATGAACCCGCCGTAGCCGAGCACGTAGGCGCTCACCACGCCGCTCAGCGTCGCGGTCGACAGGCCGAGTTCGGCCCGGATGGACGGCAGCGCCACGTTCAGCATCGCGACGTCGATGCCCTCCAGGAAGATGGCACCGCACAGCACCAAGAGCACGCCCCAGGCCCGCCCGCCCATCCGGTCGGTGCGCGCAAGCGTTTGCGAGTCGTTCAAGATCGGATCTCCCTCAGTGAACGGGAACCGACGGTTACTCATCGGCCGGTCGGTTCCCTCTTGTAACCAAGGGGATCTTCCGTCACCATCGATGACCATGGAAGAAGGCACTTTGAACTCACCTAGTCGTTGCGAACTCACCGAGGAGGACTACGAGGCCTTCCAGTGGGACACCCGTGAGGACTGCGAGGTCCGCCAGATCCTGGACCGGGTGGCGGACAAGTGGTCGCTACTGGTGATCGCGCTGCTGGACCGCAACACCCTGCGGTTCACCGAGCTCAAGTACAAGATCGACGGCATCAGCCAGCGCATGCTCACCACCACGCTGCGGCATCTGGAACGCGACGGGCTGGTGAGCCGCACCGTCTACCCGGTGGTGCCGCCCCGCGTCGAGTACGCGCTGACCCCGCTGGGGATGACGTTGCACAAGACGATCCAGTCGCTGGTCACCTGGACCGAGGACCACCAGGGCGAGATCGCCCTCGCGCGCGCCCAGTACGACAAACGCGTCACCGCCTAGGGAGCCGCATGGCCAGACTGTCCGGAGGGGATCCGTCACTGCTGCGGCGGCTCAACGCCATCGCCGTCCTGCGGGCGCTGTACGCGGCCGAGGAGCTCACCCTCGCGGAACTGGTCAAGGCGAGCGAGGTCTCCCGTCCGACGGTCGAGGAGATCGCCGCCGACCTCGGTGAACAGGGGCTGGTCGAGGAGGTCCCGCTTCCGCCCGGCGCGCCGCGGCCGGTGGGGCGGCCCGCCAAGCGATACCGCTTCCGCCACGAGTCCGGGCACGTCGCCGGCCTCGAGATCGGCCCGCATCAGGCGTTGTGCCTGGTCGCCGACCTGCGGGGCGAGGTCGTCGGACGGGCGAGGGCCGGGCTCACCCCGGAAACGGCCGCCGCGGACCGGCTCGGCACCGCGCACCGGGTGCTCACCACCGCCGTCGAAGGCCACCCGAACGTGCGGGTGCTCGGCATCGGCACCACCGGCGTGGTGTCCGGCGGCAAGGTCGTCCACAACTACCGCCTGCCCGGCTGGACCGGCGTCGACCTGCCCGCCGAGTTCGGCGGCTGCCCGGTGCTGGCCGGGAACGACACCGAACTCGCCACGCTGGCCGAGCATTGGCGCGGCGCGGCGCACGGCTTCGACGACGTCGTCTACGTACGGGCCGGGCCCGCCGTCTCGCTGGGCCTGCTGCTCGGCGGGAAGCTGCACGCGGGCCACCACGGCGCGGCGGGCCAGATCGGCACCCTGCGCCAGGCAGGCGGGTTCACCGAGCTGGTCGCCGCCATCGTCCTCGCCCTCGACCCGCGACTGGTGGTGATCAGCGGCTCCGGGGAGCTGACCACGCAACTGCGCGCCGAACTGGCCCGGTCGTGCCTGTTCCCGGTGCGCGTCGAATCGTCGGCGCTCGGCGAAGACGCGGTCGCGCTCGGCGCGGTCCGGCTGGCGCTGAGCCGGGTGGAGCGCGAACTGTTCAGTGTCGAGGACGTCGCCGGAGCAGGCTGATCGCCACGATCAGCACGGCGACCGCGCCGCTGGTGAACAGCTGCGTCCGCGCGTCGGCGTCCGTCCACATGAGAACGAGCACACCCGCCATCGCGAGCAGCGCGACCCAGCTGAGCCACGGGAAACCCCACATCCGCACCGGCAGATCGGCGGCCGTGCCGTCGCGTTCCGCCGCCTTCCGCAGCCGCAACTGGGAGACGGCGACGAAGATCCAGACCAGCAGGATATTCGCCCCGATGGCGTTGAGCAGGAACGGCAGAACGTGTTCCGGGGCAAGGAAGTTCAGCAATACGGCCACGAAACCGAAGGCCACCGAAGCGAGCACCGCCGTCCTCGGAACGCCGGCCCCGGACAGTTTCAGCATCGCGCGCGGCGCTTCACCGCGTCCGGCCAAGGAGAACACCATGCGCGAGGCGCCGTAGAGGTTCGCGTTGAGCGCCGAAAGCAACGAGGTCAGCACGACGAAACTCATCAGCAGCGCCGCCGACGGCACCCCGATCTTCTCCAGAATGGTGA
The DNA here is from genome assembly GCF_042723975.1 of Amycolatopsis sp. NPDC058340. NCBI lineage: Bacteria > Bacillati > Actinomycetota > Actinomycetes > Pseudonocardiales > Pseudonocardiaceae > Amycolatopsis > Amycolatopsis sp. NPDC058340. The sequence continues at coordinate 235,463 of NZ_JBHXIB010000006.1, forward strand.
CGAAGGGGCTGGTGTTGGCCGAGGCCGATTCCCACGGCAGCAACAGCACCATCAGCGCCACGGAACCGATGTAGAACAGCAGCAGCCGCACGATGACCGTGCGCGTGGTGCGGCGGATCGACCCCGCCGGGTCGTCGGACTCCGCGGCCGCGATGGTCACCAGTTCCATACCGCCGAAGGAAAACGCGACCGCGAGCAGCCCGGTCAGCACGCCTTGCAGGCCGTTGGGCAGGAAACCGCCGTGCCCGGTGAGGTTGTCCAGGCCGACCGCCGTCGTCCCCGGCAGGATCCCGAACACCGCCAGGGTGCCGAGGACGAGGAAGGCGACCACGGCGGTCACCTTGATCGCGCCGAACCAGAACTCGAATTCCCCGAACGAGCGCACGGCGAACAGGTTCACCACGGTCAGCACCGCCATGAACAGCAGCACCCAGGTCCATTGTGGAACCTGCGGCAGCAGCCCGTTCGCGATCCCCGCGGCCGCGGTGGCCTCGGCGGCGACCACGACCACCAGCAGCGACCAGTACAGCCAGCCGACGGTGAACCCGGCCCAGCGGCCGAGCGCCTTCTCCGCGTACACCGAGAACGAACCGCTGCTCGGCTCGGCGGCCGCCATCTCGCCCAGCATGCGCATCACGAGCACCATGAGCAGGCCCGCGACCACATAGGACAGCAGGATGCCGGGGCCGGCGGTCTTGATCCCCGCGCCGGTGCCGACGAACAGCCCGGCGCCGATCGCCCCGCTGATGGCCAGCATGGTGACGTGCCGCCGCCGGAACCCGGAGCCGAGCGATTTCGTCTCGATCGCGGTCACGGGTTCGGCGGGACCTGGTGCGGGCATGGTGGATCCATTCGTCTGCGGTACCGGTGGAGCTCAACCGCGGGACAACTCTTCCAGCCGTTCGTGCAGCCGGTCGACGTGGTCCTCGCTTTCGGGCTTCATCAGCACGCTACGCAGGATCCTCGCGCCGTCCGCATCCGCGTCGGCCCCGGTGTGACGCAGACCGAACTGCGGCTCGCCGACCCGCAGCGTGCTGAGGAACACCGGCTCCCTCGCCGCGGCCATGCCGGTGCGCAGGATCCGCTCGCTCTCCCGGTCGATCCTCGACAGCGAAAGCGGCTCCGTGCGGGGGAAGTAGGTGACGATGTCGAGTTCCGGCGGCTGGTACAGGTCGAACCGCTCGGAGTCCTCCAGCAGCTTCGCCCACCGCAACGCCGCGCGGCGCCCGGCCGCGAGCACCCGGCCCAGTCCGTCGGGGGTGGGCGGCAGGACCCGGAAGGTGAGCCACAGCGCGGCGGCGGCCGCGCCCGCCCTGGAGCATTCGAGGCTGATCTCGCCGAGATGCAGGTCGTCCGAGGTGAAGTAGGTGTACGGCGAATCGTGCAGGTAGAACCGGCCCGCCCCGGGGTCCTTGAACAGCACCGCGCCGCAGCCGTAGGGCTGGAGGCCGTGTTTGTGCGGATCGATGACGATCGAGTCGGCCTCGGCGATGGCTTGCCACGGGGCTTCGGGCAGCCCCTCCGGACCGTCCAAACCGGACAGAAGCCGGAAGAATCCGCCGTACGCGGCATCGACGTGCACCCGTACGCCGTAGCGTTCGCGCAACGCCAGTGCCTCGTGGACCGGCTCGACCGTGCCGAGCGCGGTCGTCCCGGCGGTGAGGACGACGGTGCCGATCTTCCCGGTGCGCAGCAGCTCTTCGAGCGCGTCGAGGTCCATCGCGCCGCGCGCGTCGACGGGTACCGTATGCCCCTCGACGCCGAGGACGCCGCACATCCGGCCGTGCGTGTAGTGCGCCTCGGCGCTGTACGCGATCCCCTTGCCCGGATGGGTTTCCCGCGCGACGAACAGCGCCTCGAGGTTCGCCATCGTGCCGCTGGTGGTCAGATGCCCCAGATGCTCCGTGTAGCCGAACATCGTGGCCAGCGCCCGGACGACCTCGCGTTCCATCTCGGCCGTCGCGGGTCCGCCGTCGAGCGCGTGGTTGTTGGGGTTGATCAGCATCGCGGTCAGATAGCCGACCACCGCGGCCGGATGCGGCGGTTTGAGCATCTGGCCGGCGTAGGACGGGTGGAAGAACGGGTAGTTGTCCTTCAGCCGCTCGGTGAGCTCCTCGAACGCCGACTCGAACCGCCCGTCGGGGATGTCCAGTGACGGATGCGGCCGGACGGGGGTGAACGTCTCCGCCCACGCCTCGTTCGACGTCAACGCCTGCCCGAGCCAATACCGGAAGTCCATCAAGGGCGCCCTTCGCTTCGTTCGGCTCCAAAAAACGTAGGAGCCTCCGGAGGTCTCGCGCAACCGCCTTCGGTAGGGCTCAGCTCCCGCGGGTCCGCCGTTCTTCGCCCTTCTCCTCCAGTTGCCGGACGATCTCCCGCAGCGAACCGGCCAGCTCGGTGCACTCCTCGGGGCTCAGCCGTTCGGTGACGAACGCTTCCTCCTGGTTGAACTCCGGGAAGAGCTCCCGCATCAGCCGCTCCCCTTCCGGGGTCAGCGCGAGCAGCACCAGCCGTCCGTCGACGGGGTGTTTGCGCCGCGTGACCAGGCCGTGCGCCTCCAGGGTCTTCATGACCCCGGTCAGCGTCCCCTTGGTGATCCCGGACTCCGCCGCGACGTGCCTGGTCTCCTTCTCGCCGAAGATCCACACCACCCAGAGCACCACGAACGCGGTCCAGGTGAGGCCCGCGGTGCGCAGGACCGAGTTCTCGAAATGCAGCCGGACGGCGGTCGCGGCGCGGTGGAGATTGGCCACCGCCTCCATCCGCTCCCACAGCAGCGGGATACCGCCCAGTTTGGCCCGGACGGCGTTCTCGGTCTCGGCCAGCGTGTGATACCCGGTCAACAGCCACATCCTCACCGGCCCCGGAGGTACCAGCCCGGTGGGCACGCACCCCCGCGCACCCGCTCCGCAGATCGTATGCGGAACGGGTGGGAGTCCACAGTGGTCTTTCCGGGTACCTCTCGCTACGCGGCGGGCGCCAACGGCTCCAGCAGATCCTGTCCTGTTTCGGACAGTTCCGCGGGTACCCGGCCGCCGGGAACGCCACCGGCGGGCGTCCGGATCAGCCCGGCGTGCGCGAGGCGGTGGGCCGTGCTCTGGTCACTGCACGGCAGGCCGTCGACGTAGAGATCGGGCTCCTGGCTGACGGTGATTTCGGCCCTGCCCTGTGCCACTGCTCGCAGCATGGCCAGGGCTCGGGATGACCAGCCTTCGGTGTTTTCGGTCATTCGGGGTCACTCCTCCGACCTGAGGTTTTCCCGCCGTCCGGGGTTCAAACATGACTCCGGTCACCGTTGGGGAACGGCCGCGCGATGCTCGGCGATGTCGCCGAACAGGTCGCCCATCTCCTCGACGCGTTCGAGCACCTGCTCGGCGGTGAACAGCAGGTCGGCGGCCTTGCGGCAGGCTTCGACCTCCTCCCAGGTCACCGGGGTGGAGACGGTCGGGACGGCACGGCCGCGCAGCGAGTACGGCGCGATGGTGGTCTTGGCGGTGTTGTTCTGGCTCCAGTCGATGAACACGCGGCCGGGGCGGATGGCCTTCGTCATCTTGGCGACGATGGTTTCCGGTGACCGGCGCGCGAGCTCCTCCGCGACGGCCCTGGCGTACTCGGAGGTGCGTTCGTCGGACCGGGTGCGCACCGGGCAGTACAACTGCATTCCCTTGTTGCCGCTGGTCTTCGCGTACACCGTGAGACCGTCACCGATGAGCAGGTCGCTGAGCGTCTCGGCCACCCGGCAGCAGTCGACGACGTCCGCGGGCGGCCCGGGGTCGAGGTCGAACACCAGCAGATCGGGTGATTTCCGCGCGCCACGCGGGCCGACCGTCCACTGTGGAACGTGCAGTTCCAGCGCGGCGAGATTGGCCGCCCACATCAGCGTCGGGAGGTCGCCGACCACCGGGTAGTCGAGCGTCTCCTCCCCGCCCCGGCGGCCGCGGTTGGTGAGCCGCGCGGTGCGCACCCAGTCGGGCGCGTGGCGGGAAACGTTCTTCTCGTAGAACGGTTCGCCGTCGACACCGTCGGGGAACCGGCGGAACGTGGCGGCGCGGTCGCGCAGATGCGGGAGCATGGCCGGGGCTATCCGGCGGTAGTAGTCGAGGACCTCGCGTTTGGTGAAACCGTGCGCGGGATAGAGCACCTTGTCCAGATTGGACAGCCCCAGCCGCCGACCTTCGACCTCGACCGTTATCCGCTCCTCAGGCACCCTTCGACGATAGATCACCGGCGGGGTTTCCGGGGTACCGTGAGGCATGAGCACCGTGCCGGACGCGATCGCCCCGATGCTGGCGACCGACGGCGACCTGCCCACCGGCGGGTGGGGGTACGAATACAAATGGGACGGCTACCGCTGCTGCCTGCGTGTCGCGCGCAACGGCGAGACCCGCCTGACCAGCCGCCGTGGCCTCGACATCACGGCGACGTACCCGGATGTCACCGGCGAAGCGCTCGATGGCCGCGAAGCCGTCCTCGACGGTGAGATCGTCGTGCTCGACGAGCAAGGGCGGCCCAGCTTCCCGCTGCTGCAGACACGGCATCTGCGCACGCCGGACGCGTCGCTGCTGGAACGCAGCCCGGTGCACTTCTTCGCCTTCGACGTGCTGCTCCTCGACGGCGACGTCCTGCTCGACGAGCCGTACGAGGCCCGGCGCGAGGTGCTGACGTCCTTGGGTGCCGGCGGCCGCATCGCCATCCCACCGGGGTACACCGACGAAGACATCTCACCCGATCAGCTGCTCGACGTCGTCCGGCAGCACGGGCTCGAAGGTTTGATCGCGAAGAAGCTCGACAGCCGCTACCACCCCGGCAAGCGGACACGGCAGTGGGTCAAACGGGCGCTGTGGCACACCCAAGAGGTCGTGGTCGGCGGCTGGCGTCCCGGCGACGGACGGCGTTCGGGGACGCTCGGCGCGCTGCTGCTCGGCGCCCATGACGAAGCCGGGGACCTGCGGTACATCGGCGACGTCGGCACCGGGTTCACCGACAAGGTCCTCGAAGACCTGCATGCCCGGCTCACCCCGCTGGAACGGAAGAAGCCGCCCTTCGCTTCGGAGGTCCCGCGCGATCGGGCGCGGCGGGTGCACTGGGTGGAGCCGGAACTCGTCGGGGAGGTCGTGCACCGGAACTGGACGCCGGACGGCCGTCTGCGGCATACGACCTGGCGGGGTTTGCGGGCGGACAAGACGCCGGAGGACGTCAAGCTGCCCTAGGGCCGCCGGCGCGGCAGCTGATCCAGGATGAGCAGGGCCGCACGCTCGGCCTGACGACGGCGGCGTTCGTCGGCGACGTCTTGCACGCTGAACGCCCAATGCGCCTCGAACAGGCACACCAGCGCGTACACCGTGTCCGCGACGTCCTCGGAGGACGCGTCGGGACTGTGCGCGGCCAACATCGCTTCGAGCTCGGGCAGCCACAGCTCGGTCCAGAGGTCGCGCAGCCGACGGCGCACGTCCTCGTCGCGGGCGCTCAGGGCCACGAGTTCCGTCCACACGACCAAATCCTCGCGGGAGCGGTACGCCCCCGGGGCGAAGAGGGACACGACTCGCTCACGGAGCGACAGGCCGGGATCGCGGCGGAAGATCTCCGTTCCCATGGCGCCGACGGCGTGCTCGATGAACGCGCCGAGCAGCTCGTCCCGGGAACCGAAGTAGTGCAGGACCAGCGTGCGCTGCATGCCCGCCGCTTCGGCCACCTTCGCGAAGGTCACGCCTGCCAGCCCTTCGCGCACGACCACTTCGGCCGTCGCGCGCAGGATCTCCGGGATCCGCTCGCCGGCCTTGCTGGGCCGCCCGACTTGATTTACTGTCATGACAGTAAATATATCAAAAGGGGGTCTGACATGCGCGTTCTCGCGCTCGGAGGCGGCGGAGAGATGGGGGCCGCCGCGGCGGCGGTCCTGGCCGCGGACGACTCGGTGACCGAAGTGGTCGTCGCCGATCGCGACCTGCCCCGCGCCACCGCGGTGGCGGGCAGGCTGGGGGCCAAGGTGTCGGCACGCCGGGTCGACGCGACGGATCACACCGCGCTGGTCGACGCGATGAAGCCGCACGACCTGGTCGTCAACACGGTGGGCCCGTTCTTCCGGTTCGGCGTGCCGATCCTGACCGCCGCGATCGAGGCGGGCCGCGATTACGTGGACATCTGCGACGATCCGGCACCGACCCTGCGCATGCTCGAACTCGACGAGCGGGCCGAGGCCGCCGGGATATGCGCCCTGATCGGCACCGGTGCCAGCCCCGGCGTCGCGAGCATGCTCGCGGTGCGCGCGGCGCGGGAACTCGACACCGTCGAAACCCTTCTCACCGGCTGGAACATCGCCGCGGCGCAGCCGGAGACCCCGCGCGCCGGAACGGGGCCCAGTGCGGCGGTCGTGCACATGATGGAGCAGATCAGCGGCACCATCCCCGTGCTGCGCGAGGGCAGGCTGGTGAACCGTCCGGCGCTGGAGAAGCTCGGCTGGCGGCATCCCGGCCTCGGCGTACTGAGCGGGCGCACCGTCGGGCATCCGGAGGCCGTGACCCTGCAGCGCGCCTTCCCCACGCTGCGCTCCAGCACCAATGTCTGTGTCGGAGACAGGAAGGCGCTCGGGATGCTGGCGGGTCTGCGACGGCTCATCGACGCCGGGGTACTGAGCCCCGGACGCGCGGCGCGGCTGGTGGAGCGGGCGGAGAAGCTGCTGACCTCCGAAACGAGCGACATCTTCAAACGAGGCACTCCGCCTCCCCTGTTCGCCGTTGCCACCGGCGTTCGCGAGGGGCGTCCCGCCGTCGCGGCGACGATCCTCGCCAACACTCCGGGATTCACCATGGCCGCCGCCACCGGTGTCCCGCTCGCCGTGTCGGCGCTGCTCGTCCCCGCCGCCCGCCGGCCCGGTGTGCACACGCAGGAAACGCTCATCGACGCGGACGACTTCTTCGCCGCGCTCGCGCCGCACTGCATCGGCGATCCGTCGCCCGAGCACATGACCGCCACCACGACGAGCTGGGCGTCCGACGAGGAGAACAAGCGAGCTCTCGACGCGTCGCTGCTGACCGCTCTGATGCGCTGAACGGCGTCGGCTCACAGCGGCCGGATGGCGCCCGCCTGCTCGAATCCGTCACGGCGATCGAGGATCGCCTTGGTGACGGCCTCCGGCGTCAACGCGCCAGGGCCGTACTCGTGCGCGAGATCGATCCCCAGTTGCACGGCCGCCTGATCGGCCGGATCGGTGGGATGGCCGTCCTTCCAATCGGCGGCGTTGGCCCCGGCGTGCAGGGTCCATTCGTCGATTCCGCCCAGCGTGCCGACGTACCCGTAATGGATGTTGGACCAGACGTCGTACCGGATCTGTTCCCGCAGGCCAGGCATGGGGGTGAACGTGTTGTCCCCCGTGGTCATGTCCAGGATCCTGCCCTTGTGGTCCCACTGGGCGCCGGTGTTCACGAGGTCGTACCACTCCTTGAGCGCCTCGATCTTGTCGCCGATCGAGGTGAAGGGATTCACCTTGTCCTTCAAGAGATCCTGGATGTTCCGGAGGTCCGGCGACTGCCCGTTGCGCACCATCTCGTCGGTGATGAACGCGACAATGGCGTCGTATTCGGCGGCCGGGTTCTCCGAGGCGGTTTGCGTGGTGACACCCGAGTCGAGGCCGTTGACCGACGCGACCCCCGCGGTGAGCAGGTCCCTGACGGCGTTGGCCACGACCAGGACGAAATCGCGCCGTTCCCCTTCGTCCCGCATGTTCGCGTAGGGCCGTTCGCGGTCGTCGACGGTCGCCCGGATCGATTGCTTCACTTGCGCGACTATCGACGCGAAGCGGCTGACGTGGTCGAACAGCTGCTGACAGGAGACCCTGACGTTCGTGGTCGTCCGGATGGTCCCCTCGACCCGGTGCGCGAACATCTCACCGGCCTTGTCCCGCCAGGCGTCTCGAAGATCGTTCGGTTCGACCCGGACCGGCGTGAAGGCCAGTGAGGCGTCACGCCAGGCGACGGCGAGCGCCTGGACTTTGTCCTCGTCGGTGTCGGGCCAGGCCATCGCGGGTTCCCGGCTCCCCCGGACCGCTTCGATCTCGCCTCTGACCGCCGCCCACAACCCGTGGGCGTTGTTCGGCTGTGGCACGGCCATCCGGTGCTACTTCCCGAATCCGGAGGCCGCGTCCCGATCCGCCTTGGCGTACGTCGCCGCGGAGATCGCCGCGCCGTGGCCGTCGGCCTGCCACAGCGCCGGGAGCGGGTCGGCGTGGCTCAGCACCGAGACCTCCGCCGGCCGGTATTCGCCGAGGAAGGCCGTGCCGAGCGGATCGACGCCGATCCCGGCCCGCTCGGTTTCGACGGTCCGCCGGAACTTGCCCCATTCGCGTTGCATGTCGTCGCCGATCGCGACGAGCTGTGCCCCGATCCGGTTCACCGTGGCGATATCCATGTCGGCGGACATCTGGCCTCCCTTCCAGCCACACCATTGTCCGGCCGCCTCACGGGGACGGGATCGCCGTGGCCTGTACCGGCCACACCGTGTCCCCGGCGTGTCAGCGCCGTGGCGGTCCGGTGTCAGTCCGGTCGGCGATCGTTGCTTCACCAACGAGAGATCACCACCACCGAAGGAGTTCACGATGTCCGTCTTCCCCACCCCGCAGCCGATCGCCGCCACGCTGACCGTCGCCGGTGCCCGGGTCCGCCTCACCGCGAGCGAACGCACCGACACGGTGGTCCTGGTCGAGCCGATCGACGCCACGAGCAAGTCGGACGTGAAGGTCGCCGAGAACACCAAGGTCGGCTTCGACGGCGGAAAGCTGTCGATCGAGACGAAGAAGGCGGGCGGCAAGAACGGCTCGGTCGCGATCACGATCGAGATGCCCACCGGTTCCCAGCTGGCCCTGAACACGGCCTGGTCGGACGTCGACGCCGACGGCCGCTTCGGCGACTGCGCGCTGGAGATGTCGTCGGGACAGGTCCGGATCGACCGCGCCGCCACGGTGCGGGGCGACCTCGCGGCAGGCGAGATCGCGATCGGCCACGTCGCCGGAACCGTGGACCTCGACGGCGGCTCGGCCGGAGTCCGGATCGGCGAGGTCGAAGGCACCGTCAAGTACTCGGGAGCGACCGGGAAGGTCTGGATCGGGCACGCCCGGTCCGACGTCGCGCTTTCCGGCTCCAGCGGCAGCTTCGACATCGATCGCGCCGACGGCGACATCGTCGCGACGGCGGCCAACTGCCCGATCCGCGTCGGACGGCTGTCGCACGGCGAGGCCGAACTGACGAACGCGTCCGGCGGTATCGAGGTCGGCGTCGACGGGGACACCGCGTCGGTGGATGCCAAGAGCACCAAGGGATCCGTTCGCAACTCCCTCACCGCCGACAGCGAGGCCGGGGTCAAGATCCACGCCCGCACGCGACTGGACGACATCGTCATCCACCGCGCCGCGTGATCCGGCTTCGGGTGGGGTGGTCGCGGTTGGTCGACCGATTGCGGCCACCCCATCGGCCCGGGCGGCGCGTCGGCTCGGACCGGCGCAGGCATGGAGCGTTCACTTCGAGGGATTCCCGTTGATGTGCGCGGCCCCGCCACCGGATGCGCCGAGGCCTACTTAGGTCCATGTCTCCACAGACCATTCGGTGCCGGGTTTATCGCTTAAGTTCCGCCGAGCGTGTGGCACGCTCGCTCGCGGACAAGAGGAATACCCTGCCCGACGCGTTCAAGAATAGCGTCACCTGGGGCCAGGGCAAAGAAATGAGCCATCATCCGACCTTTACCATGACCACAGGAATGCCGGTATATTTCTGTGATCCTCGCTCTCCCTGGCAGCGCGGAAGCACTGAAGATGCCAATGGTCTTCTTCGTCAGTACCTCCCCAAGGGAACCGACCTGTCGACCTCCAGCCAGGACGACCTGAACGAGTTGAACGGTCGACCACAGCAGAAACTCGGCTGACGCAATCCCCGAGAGGCCTTCCAGGAAGTCTTGCCAGGATAGGCGTGATGCATTGACCGCCTGCATCCGCCTCAGGCGCGATATAGTCTGAATATGCTATAGCACAGATGTTCGACCCGGCGTAGCGTTGATCTTGTGTCCAGCGACGATGCCTCCCCGAAGACGCCCACCCAGTGGTGGCGCGTCGACACCGCGACGCTGCACGCCCGCAAACAAGAACTCGAAGTCCAGAAGCGCCGGCTGGACGCGGAGCAGAACGCGATCCTCGCGGAAATCAACTCCCGAGGAGTGCGGGGCTGTAGCGGTCATTCGACGTTGGCTGGGTTGATTGTCGAGGATTTCCTGGTGTCGGACAAGGAAGCCGGCGCCCGCGCCGATCGGGTCCTCGCCCTGCATCCCGGTCCGTCGATCGGCGGCGATCCCGAACCACCCTTGGCGCCGTTGACGGCCGAGGCTGCTGCGGAGGGTGCGATCGGCGGTGGCCAGATCGACGCGATCATCAAGACCCTCGCCCGGATCCCGTCTTCTGTCCCGGAAGTCGATGTCCGTGCCGGGGAGAAGATCCTGGTCGAGCTGGCCCGGCACGCGGGGCCACGGCAGATCGCCCGTGCCGGACGCCGCCTGCTCGACGAACTCGACCCCGACGGCAAAGAGCCCCGCAACGAGAACCCCAAAGACACTCGCCCGGAACTGCGGTTCGTGAAGCACCGCGACGGCACCCTCGGCCTCAAAGCACGACTGGACCTGGAAACCTACGCCCGCCTGAAGTCCGACCTCGACCCCCTCGCCAAACCCCGCAAGGCCATCGACGGAGTGCGTGATCCCCGTACCCAGGACGAACGCTATGGGGACGCCTTCACCGACTACGTCCGCCTGAAAACCACCAGCCGCAACCTCCCCGGCCAAGCCGGGGAAGCCACCCACATCCTCATCACCATGTCCTACGAGGACCTCATCCGGGACATCGGCGAAGCCCACCTCGACCTCGTCGGCCCCATCAGCGCCACCGACGCGAGGATCCTCGCCTGCGACGCCCGCGTCCGACCCGGCGTCCTCGGCACCGCCGGCGAACCCCTCGACATCGGGCGCTCCAAACGCACCGTGTCACTGGCCCAGAAATACGCCCTCACCCTCCGCGACGGCGGCTGCGCCTTCCCGGGTTGCGATATGCCGGTGCCTCGGTGCACCGCCCACCACATTGTTTTCTGGCGACACCACGGCGAAACCAAAATCGACAACCTCGTACTCCTCTGCACAAAGCATCACCGGTTGATCCACCGCAGCGAATGGACAGTCCAGATCGCCCAAGACGGCCTACCGGAATTCACTCCGCCCGCTTACCTCGACCCGACCGGGACACCGAGACGCAACACCATGCACCTACGGACATAGGCCGACCCCGTCGCTCCACGAAACAAAACTCACAACCGGCGATGAGAACCCCCGGCTGCGACCGCCCCTGCCCACGGACAGAAAGGCCAGGCCGTCCAAGACGGTCTCCCCGAATTCACCCACGCACCCACCGCGACCCCACCGGCGCATCGCAACACCATGCACCTGAGGCCATAGGCCGATCCCGCCTGAGCTCGGAAGAGCCGACAAACCAAGGAGTCGCTTGATGAAGCTCGATTGGCCCGGCTGCCTGAACGGCCGCGACGTTGGCGGACTGCCGACGGCGGACGGCCGTCGGACGCGTTTCGGCGCGCTTCTCCGGTCCGACAGCCACAATCGGTTGACCGCCGAGGGAATAGCCGCCGTCCGCGCCGCGGGGATCGGTCGCATATTCGACCTCCGGTGGGCGCGGGAAACCGCGCGGGAGCCCAGTCCGTTCGCGGACGATCCCGTCTACCGCAACGCGCCCTTGATCGCCGAACTGGCCGAGCAGGGCACCACCATGCCGGACGCGTACCGCACCATGCTCGACGAAAACCGCCGTCAGATCACCGGCGTCTTCGTTCAGCTGAGTGACGCTCCGCCCGGTCCGCTCGCGGTGCACTGCAGTGCCGGGCGGGACCGGACGGGAGTGCTCGTCGCGCTCGCGCTGAGTGTCGCGGGCGTGCCACCCGAGTCGATCGCCTCGGATTACGCGCTCACGGAAGGATGCGGCGGCGACACGATCCTCCGCACCCTGGCCCATCTGGATGACCGCCACGGCGGCGCATTCACCTACCTGACGAAAGGAGGAGCGAGCCGGGCTCAACTGCGGCAGGTCAGGGATCGCTTGGTTTCCTAAGACACAGCCGACGCGAACCGGTCCAGCGCCGCGAGTTTCCAGGCCCGCTTCACGTCGCTCGAACGATGGCCCGAATCGTCGTCGATCAGCAACTCCGCGCCAGGCCACGAGTGGGCGAGTTCCCAGGCCGTGTTCACCGGGCAGCCCAGGTCCCGGCGGCCGTGGATCAGCACTCCGGGAATGTCCCGCAACAGGACGGCGTCGCGGATCAGCGCGCCGGGTTCCAGCCAGGCGGCGTGGGAGTAGTAGTGCGTGACGATACGCGCGAAAGCGAGTTCCCCTTCACCGATCGGACCATTGTGGACGGTCGCGCCGGGTTCCAGTGACAGCACGGTGTCCTCCCAAGCGCACCAGGAACGGGCGGCCTCGATCCGCACGCGCGGGTCGGGATCCTCCAGGAGCCGGGCGTAGGCGGCGACCAGATCTCCGGAAAGGTCACCGCGGAAACGGGCCCATTCCTCGGGGAAGAACCGGCCGGCGCCGTGATACAGCCAGTCGATCTCGGACGGCCTAGTCGTGCTGATGGAGCTGAGGACGATTTCGGTGACCCGCTCCGGGAAGCGTTCGGCGTAGGCGAGCGCGAGCGTCGTACCCCACGAGCCACCGGTGACGAGCCAGCGTTCGATCCCCAGGTGTTCCCGCAGGCGTTCCATGTCGGCGACGAGGTGCTCCGTCGTGTTGTGCCGCATGTCGGTCGCCGGGTCGCTCGCGTGCGGGGTGCTGCGGCCGCAGCCGCGTTGATCGAACAGGACCGCGCGATAGCGGGCCGGGTCGAACATCCGCCGCATCCCCGGCGTGCAGCCCTGCCCGGGGCCGCCGTGCAGCATGACCGCCGGCTTCCCGGCGGGGTTCCCGCACGTCTCCCAACAGATGGCGTTGCCGTCACCTACATCGAGCAGTCCCTTGTCGTACGGCTCGACAGCTGGATAGAGATCGATCATGAACCGCCCCTGGACCGTCAGTGAGACCGCGAAACACTTTCGCCGCAACGAAGTTCAGCACACCGGCCCTTTCCTCGCCGCGGCCGAAGGGGCAGATTCAGAGAATCACCGGCGAAAACCCACGAACGGGGAACCATGGCGGTCGACGGCATGAACTACACCCTTGGGGTGGAAGAAGAGTTCGTCCTGCTCGACCCGGTGGACGGCTCGGTCGCGTTGCGCGCGCCCGCACTTCTCGAGAAGCTCGCCCCCGGGCCGGACGTCTCCGGTGAGCTGATGCGGTTCCAGATCGAGACCGCGACCGGCGTCTGCCACGGCTTGGACGAGGTGCGCTCGGAACTGACGCGGCTGCGGCAGATCGTCGCGACCGCGGCGGAAGCCGACGGTTGCCTGATGGTGGCGGCGGGGATCCCTCCCGGCGGCCTGCGGGGAGACACGCTCACGCCCGAGCCGCGATACCGGCGGATGGCGCAGGCGTTCCCGGAGCTGATCACCGAGGCCGGGACGTGCGCCTGTCATGTGCACGTCGGCCTGCCGTCGCGGGATCTCGGCGCACGCGTCCTCGCCGGGCTGCGGCCGTGGCTCGCCCCGTTGCTGGCGCTCAGTGTCAACTCCCCGGTGGAGAACGGGGCCGATTCCGGCTGGTCGAGCAGGCGTTTCCCGATCTGGGACCGCTGGCCGACGGCGAAACCGCCCGACGAATGGTCCGGCGCGGCCGCGTACGACCGGAGCATCGGGGAGGCCTTGCGCCGCGGCGCCGCCCTCGACGCGGCGGGCGTGTACTTCTACGCGCGGCTTTCCCCGCGGCATCCCACGGTCGAGGTGCGGATCGCCGACGTCTGCCTGGCCGTCGACGACGCCGTGCTCCTCGCCGCACTGGTGCGCGGGCTGGTCGCGACCTGTGCCGGGACGACGAGACCGCCGCAGGCCCGCGGTGCCCGGATCGACGCCGCCTTGACGGCCGCCGCGCGCCACGGTCTCGACGGGCCGGGGATCGACGTCTTCACCGGCCGGGAGACCGACCAGCGCGAACTGCTCGGCGAACTCGTCGAGTTCGTCCGGCCGGCGCTCACGGCCGCGGGCGACGCGGACGAGGTCGACCGGGGGTTGGACGCACTGTTCGAACACGGGACCGGCGCGGAACGGCAACGCAGGCTGCTCGCGGAGGCGGCTTCGCCCGGGGAGTTCGCCGCGGATCTCGCCCACGCGACGATGAACGTCCCGGCCCGGTAGGTGAACCGGCTTCACAGCCAGCCGGACTCCCGCGCGATCCGCACGGCGTCGACCCGGTTGCGGGCGCTGAGCTTCGAAACGATCGTCGTCAGATAGTTCCGCACGGTGCCGGCGGACAGGAACAGTTCAGCGGCGATCTCGGTCGGGTCGGAGCCGACCGACGCCAGCCGGAGCACCTCGATCTCGCGGGCGGTGAGCGGGCATTCCTCGCTGTCCCAGGCGGCGAGCGCCAGGTCGCCGTCGACGACGCGCCGTCCGGCGGCGACGCCCCGGACCGCGTTGGCGAGCCTGTCGGCGGGCGCGTCCTTGCGCAGGAAACCGTTGACCTTCGCCGCCAACGCCCGCCGCAGGGTTCCAGGGCTGCCGAGCGAGGTGAGGATCAGGGTGCGAACGCCGGGCAATTGCTCGTGCAGTTCGGCGGCCGCGGTGAGGCCGTCCTTGCCCGGCAGGTCGATGTCGATCAGCGCGATGTCGGGGCGCGCGGACTGGGCGAGCGGGAGGATCTCGTCACCGCTGGCGCATTCGGCGACGACTTCGATGTCGGGTTCCAAACCGAGCAGCGCGACCAGGGCCCCCCGGACAATGTGCATGTCCTCGGCCACCAGGACCTTGATCATCGACCCCATCTGCCTTTCGCCTGCGTCTCGCCCCACGAGCCGACGATACTATCCTCACACACTCGTTCCGCGAAATGGAAACCGGCCCTTGACCGCCGCGGGGGGACGCGGTCAAGGGCCGGTTCTGTGTTGCCGCGGGAATACGTTCTTCGGACCGCGCCAACACGGCCGGGGAGGTTCCGGTGTGAATGCGCTACCAGGAATTCTGCGGCCACCGGCCACCGGGATCCAGTGCACGCACCACCGGTGGACCATGGTTTTCGCATGCTCGCCCACCCCGTGAAATTTTCACGCCCGCGCACACATGAATCCATATCCGGCGGTGAATCAAGCACTTCAGGAGAAGCGGCGGCGAACACTACTGTCGGAAACCGCAAAGCACACCAGAATTCCTCGAGCGAAAGGACGGCACAATGGATGAGACTGTCCGGCGAGCCGTGGAGCGAGCCATTGGGGCCATGAACGAGAAACTGGGCGAAGAGCTCACTATCGACGACATCGCCCGCGCCGCGACCTTCAGCAAATTCCATTTCACCAGGGTGTTCCAGCAGGCCACCGGGGTCTCGCCCGGCCGGTTCCTGTCCGCGCTGCGGCTCGACGAGGCCAAGCGCCTGCTGCTGACCACCTCGATCACGGTCGCCGACATCAGCCACCGCGTGGGCTACAACAGCGTCGGCACCTTCAGCACGCGGTTCAGCAGCCGCGTCGGCCTGTCCCCTTCCGCGTACCGGCGGCAGGGCGGCTTCCAGCGCCGTCTGGCAGGCGAGCCCCGTCCCGGCCCGAAGCGGGCGATCGTCCGCGGTTTCGTGTCGGCGCCGCCGGAGATCTCGCCCGGCCTCGTCTTCGTCGGCCTCTTCCCGACGCGGATCCCCGAGGGCGCGCCCGTGCGGTACACGGTCATCGACGCCCCCGGCCCCTATCAGCTGACCGAGGTCCCGGAAGGCGACTGGCACCTGGTCGCGCACTGCGTGACCGGCCCGCTCACCCGCCGCGGCACCGGGTACACCGGGCACCACGGCCCGATCACCGTCGAGCCCGGCGTCACCGCGCGGCTCGCGGACCTGCGGGTGCGCCCCAAACGCCTGTTCGACCCGCCGGTCCTGCTCGCGCTGCCCGATCTGCGGCACCGGCCGGAGCCGGTCAAGCGCGCGGCCTGACCCTCACCCGGACGCCAGGAAGGGGTCGTTCAAGACAAGCGATGTCTTGAACGACCCCTTCCTGACGTCGACGGGCCTCAGGCGGACAGCCGGCCCGCCGCAGGGGCCAGCCCGTCGCGGATGTTCTGCCGCCACAGCTCGTAGGCGGGCGTCCCGTCCGCGGCGTCTTCGGTGACCTCGGTCGAGTCGGCCAGTTCGACGGCCTCCTCGATGCTCAGCCCGGCGAGCGCACGGGCGGCACGGCGCGTATGCGGCGGGACGAACGACGAGAACGTCCTCGCCTTCACCGCGAAGACGACGCCGAGCCCGAGCTCGTCCTGGTGCTCCCCCGCCGTCTCGCGGAGCCTCACCAGCCCTGGCCGGTCGCAGCCGCCCGCGAAGGTCGAGGCCAGCCCGACGCCGCTCCACAGGTCCGGACGGCGTCCGGCCGGGAAGCGGTTCACCGCCGCGGCGACCTTCACCGGGTCTCCGCCGTTGATGAACCACAGCGCCCGCCCGATGCCCTGATCGCAGGCACGCGGGAAGTACGCGGGGGCGCCCGCCCACGGATACGGTTTGGGGACGAACTGCTCCCCGACCCATTTGCCCGTGTCGAAGTAGGCGCGATCGAAGGCGTAGCCGTCGACAGCCAGCCAGCTCATCGTCGGATGGAACGGCACGCCGTCCAGCTCCGGCAGCACCTTCTTCCACAGCGGCCGGGGCAGCCGGGCCATCGCGAACCCGATGCCGATGTAGGTCAGGAACACGTGCGGGAGACCGGGGCCGCTCATCAGTTCGGCC
This sequence comes from Amycolatopsis sp. NPDC058340, assembly GCF_042723975.1. Classification (NCBI taxonomy): domain Bacteria; kingdom Bacillati; phylum Actinomycetota; class Actinomycetes; order Pseudonocardiales; family Pseudonocardiaceae; genus Amycolatopsis; species Amycolatopsis sp. NPDC058340. The sequence continues at coordinate 252,333 of NZ_JBHXIB010000006.1, forward strand.
GTGCGGTCCTTCCGGCCGCCGGGCATGACGTCGAGGATGGTGAACGCCATCGCCGCGCCCTCGTAGGCGAACCCGCGCATCTCCGGCTCGACCATGTCCAGCCGCCGTTCGGCCTCCCACAGCTCCGGGGCGTCGATCCCCCACTCGAAGCCGCACACCACCGACTGCGGGATCGACTCCAGCCGGGCGGTCGACGGCGTCGGCGGCACTCCGAAGCCGCGCCCCTCGAAGCCGACCGAAGCCAGCGAAGGCGCGAACATGACCTTGCGCAGGGCACCCAGCAATGAGCTCATCATACGTCCTTTGTGGATAGTGGCGGCTTCGCGCGAACCGGCTCGTGCCGAGGAGACCATGCCGCGATCGACGTCCGATCGAGGGCGGCGCCGGTACCGCCGAACAGTCCATCGCCGCCTTCGAAAAGGAGAGAGTTCACCCGTTCGCCGGACCGATTCACCGGAATGGAACGTAATCGACCGGGAATGAAAACCACTCGAGGCAGCAATTTTACCTTCTTCTGACCTGACAGCGAGTAATCGATCGCTCGCAGTTTCAGTACACTCGAAGCCGCGACATCGTCGCAGCTCACCGCCACATTGATCATGCGGTACAGGCCGCGAGGAAAAGCGCAACCTTGTATCGTGCGATTCCGATTCACTCTTCCGGGTTTGCTATGTACACTGAGAGTTAGCGCGTTTCTGGGGAAGAGGAGGTCGGAGTGATCCGAGTCCTATTGGCCGAGGATATGCACATGGTCCGTGGCGCCTTGGTCGCCCTGCTGAACCTCGAACAGGACATCGAGGTCGTCGCCGAGGTCTGTTCGGGCGACAAGATCCTTCCGATGGCCGCGGAGTATCTCCCGGACGTCGCGATCATCGACATCGATCTGCCGGCCAAGGACGGGCTCACGGCCGCTTCCGAGCTCTGCCAGCAACTTCCGAGCGTCCGCACGCTGATCCTCACGTCGCTCGGCCGTCCGGGCACCGTGCGCCGCGCGCTCGACGCGAAGGTCAACGGCTTCCTGCTCAAGGACGCGCCCGCCGACAAGCTCGCCAACGCCGTCCGTTCGGTCGCCATCGGCCGCCGGGTCATCGACAGCGAACTCGCGTTGTCCGCCTGGGAAACGGAAGACTGCCCGCTGACCCCGCGCGAGGCGGAGATCCTCCGTCTCGCCGCGAACGGGCGCACGGTCGCCGACATCGCGGCCGAGCTGTTCCTGTCACCGGGAACCGTGCGGAACTATCTCGCCACCGTGGTCACGAAACTCAACGCCCGCAACAGGGTGGACGCCATCCGCATCGCCACCGATTCCGACTGGCTCTGACCCTTTCCGCGTCTTCTCTTTTGCCACAACCGGTTCACCGCTCCAAGTCGTGACGATCGCATACGGCGCAACGAAGAAATCATGGTCCGCCGGGTGTTTCCGGCACTGTTCCGAAGGTTCCGCCTCTGTCACCGTCATCGAGGGGGAGTCCGCCGACGGGGCAGGGGATGCACGCGATGACCATCGAACCGGGTGACACGGCCAGGCTGCTGGGGCCACTCGAGCTGTACATCGGCGGTGCCGATCGCGCGCCGAGCACGCCGAAACTCCTGCAGCTGCTGGCGATGCTGCTCATCCGTCCCGGCAAGACGGTCCACGTCGACTCCCTCGTCCACGAGCTGTGGAACGACGCGCCCCCGCGCAGTGTCCGCCGGACCCTGCACACCTACGTCCACCACCTCCGCCGTCACCTCGACCCCGGCGGCAACGGCGGCGTGCTGGTCACCAGCGCGCCCGGCTACCGGCTCGAGATCGACGCGGGCGTGGTGGACGTGTCGGAGTTCCAGCGGCTCCACCGGCTCGGCCGCGATCTGCTGGCCGAGGGAGACAACGCGGCGGCCGCGCACGCGTTCCGTACCGCGCTGGACCTGTGGTCCGGTCCCCCGCTGGCGAACATCCACTGTGGACCGACCTTGGCCGCGTACACCGTCTATCTGCTGGAGCATCGGCGTAACGCCCGCGACCTGTGGATCGAGGCCGAGATCCGGGCGGGCAGGCACCGGGAGATGCTCGGCGTGCTGCGGTCGCTGACCACCGCCGACCCGTTCGACGAGACCCTGCACGCCCACCTGATCCGCGCGCTGGGGCTCAGCGGACGGCGCAGCGACGCGCTGGCGTCCTACGAGTGGCTGCGATCCAGGCTCGAGGACGAACTGGGGGTGACACCCTGCGCCGAACTGCGAGAGCTGCACCGCGAACTGCTCTCCGAGGGACATCCGATCCGCTGAACGAGCACCACCCGCCACCACCAGATCAAGGAAACTGAGGAGTCAAGCATGACCGCTCGCACCTATGGCCAGTTCTGCGGCCTCGCCCGCGCGCTCGAGATCATCGGGGAACGCTGGTCGCTGCTCGTGATCCGCGACCTCGTGCTCGGGCCGAAGCGTTTCGACGAGCTCCAGCACGGCCTGCCGAAGATCCCGACGAGCATCCTGTCGACCAGGCTCAACGAACTCGAACGGCACGGGGTCGTCCAGCGCCGGGTGCTCTCGCAGCTCGACGCCGGGGTGGTCTACGAGCTGACCGAATACGGCAACGACCTCGACCAGATCCTGCTGCAGCTGGGCCTGTGGGGCGCCCGTTCGCTCACCGACCCGGCCGCCGACGACCTGTTCACCCTCGACGCGGCCATCCTGTCGCTGTACACGACGTTCCAGCCCGACGCGGCCCGCGGCATCGACTGCGCGTTCGAACTGCACTACGGCGATCAGATGATCGTGCACGCGGTGGTCGAGGACGGCGCCATGACGGCCGGGGAGGGCCCGCATCCGAACCCCGACCTCGTCATCGAGCCGCGCGGCCCGGTCGTGCTGAAGCTGCTGAACGGCGAGATGGACGCCACGAGCGCGCTCACCTGCGGCGCGGTGGCCATCAAGGGCGAACCGGCGATGCTGGAGCTGTTCACCAGGCTGTTCCACATCCCCTCGGCGCCGTCGAAGGCCGAAGGGCTCGTCACGCACTGAACCGCCGGCGCGCGGGGCCGGAGAGGCCGGCCCCGCGCGTCACTCGAAGCGCGCGGTGTCGCCGGCGCCCCGGCGCACGATCTCCGGCTCGCCCGACGAGAAATCGATGACCGTGGTGGGCTCGACCCCGCAGTCGCCGGAGTCGATCACCGCGTCCACCACGTGCTCCAGATGTTCCTTGATGTCCCAGCCCTGGGTCATCGGCTCCTCCTGGTCGGGCAGCAGCAGCGTGCTCGACAGCAGCGGCTCGCCGAGTTCGCCGAGCAGGGCCTGGGTGACCACGTGGTCCGGGATGCGCACGCCGACGGTCTTCTTCTTGGCGTGCAGCAGACGGCGCGGAACCTCCTTGGTGGCCGGGAGGATGAACGTGTAACTGCCCGGTGTGGACGCCTTGACCGCGCGGAAGACCGCGTTGTCCACGTGCACGAACTGGCCCAGCTGGGCGAAGTCCTGGCACACCAGGGTGAAATGGTGGCGGTCGTCGAGTTTGCGGATGCTCCGGATGCGGTCGATGCCCTGTTTGTTCCCCAGCTGGCAGCCGAGGGCGAAACAGGAGTCCGTCGGGTACGCGATGAGCCCGTCTTCGCGCAGGATGTCGACGACCTGTCCGATCGCGCGTCGTTGCGGATTCTCCGGATGTACGTCGAAATACCTGGCCATGCGCAGAGCTTAGGGCCACCGGCGCCCCGCCGCCGCGAGCGCCCGTCCCGCGTGGCGCACCCCGGGTGGCGTACAAAGTGGAACCCACGTCTTCCATCGTGGCGTGTTCCGCGACCGCCCGCGTGGTCCGAACGCCCCACACCCGTGCGGGTGACCGTCGGGATTTCCCTGTCCCGGTGCGGGAAAACGTCTCCTTGATCATCCTCCCCGCCGTCACGGAAGCGGGAACCGGGGTAACGAAGATGGGTTAGGATCCGAATCACACGGCGATGGAGGTCGTGCGACGGCCTCGGCCGTCGCAAGGGGGCAGCACGACAAGGATCAAGACGTCTTCTGTTACCACTGGGGTGCCTGTGCCGGAACAGCTCGCGGTGACCGCCGAACCGCTGGGTACCGCCGGAGTCGACCGGCGTCCGCGGCGGGCGCTGTTCCTCGCCGCGCTGATCATCACCGTCGTCTTCGTCAACTCCTGCCTCTTCGGTCTCCTCGCGGTCTTGTTCCGTCCCGGGGTGGACTTCTGGCAGGGCCTGCTGGCCGTGCTGTACGTCGGGCCCGTCCTGGCGATCCAGCTGCTGTACTTCAGCAGGCCGGCGGTCCGGCTCGACACCAGGCTCGCGAAGGTGATGCTGGCGGTGCAGGCGTGTCTCGCGTTCCTGTCGACCCTGCACTTCGACGCGGCGCTGAGCTCGCTGACCACCCTCGCGGCCGGCAGCGCGCTGCTGCTGTTCCGGCCGCGGACGGGCTGGACGGTGTTCACCGTGTTCATGGCGGGCACGATCTGGATCCTCTGGACCTACGACGAGACCTGGCTCGGCGCGGTGTTCGACAGTGTCACCGCGGTCCTCTACGCCCTGGTCGTGTACCTGCTGACCTGGCTCGCGCGGCTGGTGACCGAACTGCACCAGGCCAGGACCGAGCTGGCCAGGCGCGCCGTGGCCGAACAGCGGCTGGCCTTCGCGAGGGATCTGCACGACCTGCTCGGCCTCAGCCTGTCCGCGATCGCCCTCAAGGGCGAGCTGGTGCACCGGCTGCTGCGGAAGTCACTGACCAGGGCACGTGAGGAGCTCGCCGAGATCACCGGGATCGCCCAGCGGACGCTGTCCGACGTGCGGTCGGTGGCCAGGGGCTACCGGGAGCTGTCGCTCGACAAGGAGTCGCGGACCGCGGTGTCGCTGCTCTCGGCGTCGAACGTCGCGGTGCGGGTCGACCTCGAGCAGGTCGAACTCCCGGTGAAGCTGCGCACCCTGCTGGCGAAGGTGCTGCGCGAAGGGGTCACGAACGTGCTCCGCTACACCGGCGTCGAGCACTGCGAGATCACCGTGCGCGAGAACGACGGCCGGGTCGCGCTGGAGATCGTGCACGACGGGACGGCGCACGACGACGTCCCCGAGGAGACGGCCGAGAGCCTGCGCGAGGTGACCGAGGAGGTCGCCGGGCACGGCGGGAAGCTGAGCGCGGGCCCCGACCCGGCGGGCCGGTGGCGGCTGCACGCCGAACTCCCGGTGCCCGAACGGGCCGAGCCCACCGAGGCGGCGCTGGCCGAGGCGTCGGGGCACTGGTCCCGGATCGACGCCAGGAACGTCCAGTGGACGATGACGGTGGTCTTCATCGTCTTCAGCCTCTCCGCGATGGCCAGGGCGTTCATGCTGACCGACGACGGCTGGTCCCTCGCGCTCATCGCCGGCTATCTCACCGCGCTGACCACGCTGCAGCTGTCCTACTTCGCCCGCCCGAACGTCCGGCTGCGCTCGCGGCAGAGCTACGCGCTGCTGTTCGTGCAGGCCTGCCTCATCTTCCTGCCGCTGATCCCGCTCGGGAGCGCGTGGGTGAGCCTGCCCAGCCTGTTCGCCGGCACCGCCCTGCTGGTGCTGCCGCCGCTGGCCGGATGGACGGCGTTCGCCGTGACCGCCGCCGGTGTGGTGGCGATCCGGATCGCCTACGGCACCGACTTCCTCGGCGGCTTCTACACCTTCGCCTCCATCCTGAACACCGGGCTGATGGTGTTCGGGCTCATCTGGCTGATCCGGCTGGTGACCGAACTGGGCGAGACCAGGAAACGCCTCGCCGAGGTCGCGGTCGCGGAGGAGCGGCTGCGGTTCGCCCGCGACCTGCACGACCTGCTGGGGATGAGCCTCTCGGCGATCGCCCTGAAGAGCGAGCTGACCAGCCGGATCATGGACATCGACACCGATCGCGCCTCCGACGAGCTGCTGGAGATCCTCGGGCTGACGCGGCAGGCGCTGAGCGACGTCCGGTCGGTGGCGAGCGGCTACCGCGAACTCTCGCTGGATCAGGAGTCCCGGTCGGCGCAGGCGGTCCTGGTGGCCGCCGACGTCCAGGTGCGGCTGGAGATCGAGCACGACGACCTGCCGACGACGGTGCGGACCGTGCTGGCCGTGGTGCTGCGCGAGGGCGTGACGAACGTGTTGCGGCACAGCAAGGTCGAACGCTGCGAGATCGCCGTGCGGCGGACCGGCGACGGCGTCGCGCTCGACATCGTCAACGACGGTGTGGTGAACGGGCGGCCGCCGAAGCCGGAGCAGCCGGTGCGGGTGGAGGCCCCGGGCAGCGGCATCACGAACATGTCCGACCGTGTCGCCGGGCTCGGCGGGGAGCTGACCGCCGGCGTGGAGCCCGACGGGCGGTTCCGGCTGCGTGCCGTGGTGCCCGTTTAGATCCGCGCTAGATCCAGCCGGACTCTTTGGCGATCCGGATCGCGTCGACGCGGTTGCGCGCGTTGAGTTTCGACACGATCGTGGTCAGGTAGTTGCGCACGGTTCCGGTGGAGAGAAAGGCCTTCGCCGCGACCTCCAGGGTGTCGCGGCCTTCGGCGGTCAGCCGCAGGACGTCGATCTCCCGCGGGGTCAGCGGGCATTCCACGGTGTCCCAGGCGGCTAGGGCCAGATCGCCGTCGACCATCCGCCGCCCGGCCGCCACCCCGCGCACGGCGTTGGCGAGTTTCTCCGCGGGCGCGTCCTTCAGCAGGAAACCGCTCACTTTGGCCGCCAGCGCCCGGCGGAGCGTGCCGGGTCTGCCGAGGCTGGTCAGGATCAGGGTCCTGACCTCCGGGAGCTGCTCGTGGAGCTCGGTGGCCGCGGTGAGCCCGTCCTTGCCGGGGAGGTCGATGTCGATGATCGCGACCTGGGTGCGGGAAACCCTTGCGGCGGGGAGGATCTCGTCACCCGACGCCACCTCGGACACCACTTCGATATCCGGTTCCAGCCGCAGCAGCGCCACGAGCGCCCCGCGGACGATGTGCATGTCTTCGGCCACGAGAACCCTGATCACCATGGCGCCGTCCCCTCACGCGCACCCCCATGGCCCCAACATAAACACGCCCGCACCGAACGCGTTCCACCGTTCGGGTGGTGAGTCGGCGGGGCGAAAGGGTCACGTGGAAACGGATTCCGCGGTCGGTCGGCTACTTTCCGTCGAGCACGCGCACGAAACCGGCCGCCACTCGCCTTCGGGGTGCGAGTGACGGCCGGAGAGGTGCGCTCAGCTCGCTTCGGCCAGCGGCGGGGCGGTGCAACAGGCGCCGGTGAAACAGCTGAACGCCTCGCCCCGGTGCTGGTTGGTCCAGTGGTCGAACCGGTCGATCACGAGCTCGACCTGGTCCCCGGCGAACCCGGTGTCGATCCCCCGGACGGCGAAGAGCGAGCGGACGTTGTCGGTCGCGGTGTTCATCATCGATGGCTCCCAGGCTGTTCGGTGGTGTTCCTTCGATGAGGAAATCGTGCTGCTCAGGGCGGGTACGCGGCCAGTGCCATGCATCATCGCGGGGATGTGCTTTTCACCTACGCCGGAAGGTGCCCTTCGCCTGCTCCGTTTCCGCGATCATGGGCACCGGACGGAGTAATGGGCACCGTTTTCGACGACGGAACGTGGCCGGGCGGTCTCAGCACGAAATGGTGACCGCTCGTGGTCACCACGTGATTACCCGCACCCGGATGGACCAGTCAGCGGGAAGTCTCTTCGAGCAACGCGGCCAGGCCGGCGTAGCCGGCTTCCTTCAACCGCACGCCCGAGATCTTCGCGTAGGCGGCGTCGGCGCGGATCCCGAGCCCTTCGACCATCCGGTTCATGAAGTTGAACAGGGCGCACACGAGGACGGCGTCGTGCAGCGCGGTCTCGTCCCAGCCCGCCGCGTACACCGCTTCGGCGTCCGCGTCGGTCATCCTCGCCGGAGTGCGCGTCAGCTTGCCCACGTAGGCCAGTACGGGCTTCATCCGGTCGTCCACGGGCGAGGAGTCGAGATCGGCCAATGCGGCCGCCAGAAGCCCTTCCGGCACACCGAAAGCCTCCGCGGTGACGGTGTGGACCCCGTGGCAGTACCGGCAATCGTTGACGCCGGAGACGTAGGCCGCGATCAGCTCCCGCTCGCCCGCGCCGAACGCCGACGGCGCCCGCATGAGAAGTTCGTGGAACTCCAGCAGTTTCGCCGCGGGCGCCGGGAACTTCCGGAAGACCTGCAGCAGGGTGGCGTCAGTCGGCAAAGACCCGAGATAGGACATCCTGTGTACCGCTCCCCTTTTCCGGCGCCCGTCCGTGCGCGGCGAACTCATCGACGTCGTCGCGACGCAGCCAGCAGGCCGCGAGGCACGCCACCGATGCCGGGCCGAGCCCGGTCACCGTGGCGGTGACCCGCGCGGTGGCGTGTTCCCATTCTCGGCGCAGGGAACCCGCCGCCGCCATCTCCGGACCTGCTTCGATCAGCGGGCGGACCGCGCGCCAGCGGAGGATCCCGGCCTCGACGAGCGCGTCGAGGCCGAGGTCGAGCGCCTCGTGCCGGGCCTGATCCACGGCGAGGGCCACCAGCGCGGGCTCATCGGCGAGCCGGGCCAGCCCGACCCCGGCGAGCAGGCGTTCGGCGTCCAGGCCCAGCAGGATCACCCCCGACTCGGTCGAGGGCGCGTCGTCGATCGACGGCAGGGTGAACCGGGAGTCGTAGGGTTCAGACACGGGCGACGTCCTTCGTGACCGTCCTCAGCGGGGTGTCCCGGCGCAGGTTCCCGGCGACGGCCGCCGCGACCCGGGCGGTGGCGACACGATGGCCGTCGATGTTGCGGGCGGCCGGGCCCAGCGCCATCCCCGCGGCCGCGCCGACGGCGAAGACCCGGGGCGCGCCGGCGTAGGCGAAGGTGCGTTCGTCCAGCCGCGGCCAGCCGCCGCGATCGAGAACGGCTTCGCCGGGCATCAGGCCGTCACCGATCGACGGCGTGGTGCCCAGCGCCAGGACGGCGTGGTCCACGGAAACCCGGGAACCGTCTTCGAGGTGGAGCCCGACGCCCGGCGTCACCTTCGTGATCGCCTTGCCGCGATGCACGATCAGCCGCCCTTCGGCTTCGGCCGCCTGGAGCATGGGCCGGAACTCGAACATGATCGACGCGCGCCGGAACCGGCCCATCAGTTCGAGCCGCTCGGACCAGCTCACCCCGTCGAAACGGGCACGGCCTTCGGGACGGAAGAACGACGAGTTGACGTCGGCGCACTGGTAGCGCTCGCCCGCTTCGCGGACCACCCAGTGCACCTCGCGCCCTTGGGCGAGCCCGTTGGAGATCAGGTGCGCGGCGGTGAGGCCGGCGCCGACGACGGCGAGACGTTTCCCGCCGCCGGGAACGGGTTCGTCCCAGTAGCTCACGCCGCGCGGCGGATGGCCGCCACCCCACCAGGTTTCCGGCGCGGACCGGCGTTCCTCGCCGAGGCAGAGCACGACATGGCGCGCGGTGACGGAAAACCGGTCCGCGCGCACGGTGACCGCGTCCGAGGTCGGCAGCACCTCGCGGACCGAGCCGCGCCAGGTCCGTTCGGTGACGTGGTGGCTCGCGGCCAGATGACGGCAATAGGCCTCGAAGACGTCGACCGGGACGACCGAGCGATGCCCGGCCTGCGCCATGCGGATCTCCCGGCGCTCCACCGGGGTCAGCACCGACCAGTGCAGCCGCGCGAAGTCCAGCAGTTCGCAGTCGCGGTAGCCCTCGACGCCGGGGTGGTGTTCGTACGGCGACCGCAGCACGCGCTGGCCGAGCAGATCGACGCGGTCGAAGAACCGGCCGCAGGGGCGGCCGTCGCGGTCGACGACGACGAGGTCGCGGACGCCGTGGTGCCACAGGGCGGAAGCGACGGCGAGCCCGGCCGGGCCCGCGCCGACGATGACCACGTCGGCGGCGGGCGGCGGTTCGGGGGTGCGCGCCGCGCGGGCGCCGGGGAGAACGGGCCACTCCCGCCCGCGCGGCGATTCGAGCAGATGGGGTTCCGGGACGAAAGTGATCACCGGCGTGCTCAGCCGATCACGGTCACCGGGACGATCAGCTCGATCACGGGGCGCTGCTTCATCCCGTTGCCGATCAGTTCGTCCAGTGTCTGCTGCGACTGCTCGGCGGTGTCGGTGGCGATCGGGCTGTAGCGGGAATAGGAGTAGGTCGGCTTCCGCCCGCCGGCGTCCAGCGAGTACACCTTCAGCACGGCCTCGCCGGGCCGGACCTCACCGTCGTAGAAGGTGAGACGGCGCTGATCCGGCGTCATGAAGGATTTCGAGAACTGGCGGGAAAGCACGAGGGTGTCGGCGTCGTTGACGAAGGTCGAGTCCTCGTCGGTGACGACCTGCATCGCGACCCAGGTCTTGTCGGTCAGGTTGGTCTCGGATTTGATCACCTGCCAGCGGCCGGGTTCGGGGAGATTGACGCTGACCGAGATGTCGTGCTCGGTGGTGTCGATCGCCCCGGAGATCATCAGCACCCTCCGGCGGACGTCGGCGACGCCTGCCATCTGAATGTCACGCGCACGCACCCGGGTGGAAACATCCAATCCCGGGAATTCAGGAGATGACATCTTTCATGCCTCCAGATCTCGACGACCGCAATTCCAGACCGGCAGAATTTTCCCCATCCGCAAACACTCGCAGAATTTCACGCCGAACTGGACGATGTCAAGGTGAGGAACACATGATCCACTGGTACGAAAGGCTGCCGGTACCGAGGCGCGGACTGGGCCGTTCAGCGGTACCGACTCAGGAGCCGTCGACGTCGTCCGCCCAAGCCGCGGCGGGCGTACCGTGCTCGAGCGCACCGATGTAGACAATCTCGAACGAGGAATCGGTCCGCTTGAGCCCGATCCGGATGACGAGATCGTGTTTCACCAGAATGATGAACTGATGCGGATCACGGCCATCTCCGAAAATGTCGTAGATGAGAAAAGCGGATCCGTCGGCTACCGCGAAAAGCGCTTCGTAGATAACATTGCGATCGGCCTGCGGAGCATTGATCGCCCATTCTTCCAGCACCTGCAAACCCGACGTGAGCTGGAGGCGCATAGCCATCCGGAGGCCTCCTCGTGGTCTGGCCGGTTCGCGGGCGATCTTCATTCTCGCGCGCGCCATACCCGGCGGTCTTCTTTGTCCGTGCTGTCGTACGGGGGTGACCTAGTTGTAGCCGAGGACGATGTGCTCGGCCGGGAAATCGTTTTCGGCGGCCTGCCTCGGCTCCGGGACGAACGCCGTCGCGTCGGCCTCGGCGGCCCCGGTCGGGTCGAGATCATCGGTCACGACCCAAATTCGCACCTGTGCCGTCATGATGTTCCTCCCGGCCTCGGATGAAAGACTCACTTGACAACCAAGGATGGCCCCGTCCGATCGGGAGCCGGTCGTGAGGTGCTCGAGAATGCCGGCGCGCTCCGATGAGCAAAGGAAAAGTCGCCGGTGACGGGGCGGCGGTAGTGCCCTTGTGGTACCCCGAAACCCAAGGAGCGCGCCATGACCGAACGTCTCGACCCGTATGAGATCTACGCCGAAGACGAGCTCGACGTCGACCTGCTGGGCCTGTCGTGGCCCGACCCCGCGGTCCCCGAGCAGCGGGACCGGCAATGAGCGCGGCGGAGCGGCAGCGGACCTGCGCGGCCTGTGGAGGCCCGTTCGCGCCTGGGGAGCGAACGGAGCTGGAGACGGTGGTCGACGGAGGGATCCTCTACGTCGCCGTGCACACCGGCCACAGTACGTATCCACCGCGGCGGGAGACCGAGGCCGCGCGACGGCTCGCGTGAGAACACGTCGCGAAAGCCACTTTCGGGACATCAGACGTCGCGAAAGTGGCTTTCGCGACATCAGGCGACGCTGTCGGCTTGTCCGGGCGGTAGGGGTCTCGGCTGTGCCTGTGTTCCCTGTCCGTGAAGGCCTCCTTGAGGGACCCAGAGTCCCTCAAGGAGGCCTTCACGGACTTCGGACCATTACGCGCAACGGGCTCAGCGCAGCACCGAGGTACGCCAGGTCGGCGCGACGAGCGGCGACCAGGCCGGCCGGGCGGGCGCCGCGGGCGGGGGCGCGGCCGAAGCCAGCGCGGTGAAGACGGCGACGAGCGCCGCCAGTTCGGCGTCTTCCGGGTCCCCCCGCAGGACCCGGAAGACCGGCGCACTGTCCATTCCGGACGGTGACATGGTTCCCCCGTTCAGATCGGGTGGTTGCCGTGCTTGCGCTGAGGCGCCGCCTTTCGCTTGTCCTGCAGCATGTCCAGCGCTCTGGCGACGGCGGACCGGGTGTCCGCCGGGTCGATGATGTCGTCGACAAGGCCGCGTTCGGCCGAATACTGCGGGTTCATGAACTCCTCGGTGTACTCGGCGACCAGGTGGGCGCGCAACGCGTCCGGATCGGGCGCGACGGCGAGATCCTTGCGGAACAACACGTTCACCGCACCCTCGGCGCCCATCACGGCGATCTGGTTGGTCGGCCACGCCAGTGAGAGGTCGGTCCCGATGGACCGCGAGTCCATCACGATGTACGCGCCGCCGTACGCCTTGCGCAGGATCACCTGCACACGCGGCACGGTCGCCTCGCAGTAGGCGTGCAGCAATTGCGCCCCGTGCCGGATGATCCCGGAATGCTCCTGCTCGACGCCCGGCAGGAAGCCCGGGACGTCCACCAGGGTCACCAGCGGGATGCTGAACGCGTCGCAGAACCGCACGAATCGCGCCGCCTTCTGGGAAGCCGGGCCGTCGAGCACGCCGGCGAACACCACCGGCTGGTTGCCGACCAGGCCGACCACGCGCCCGTCGACCCGCGCGAGCGCGCACAGCACGTTCCGCGCCCACCGCTCGTGCAGCTCGAAGAACTCGCCGTCGTCGGCCAGTTCCGAGAACACGTCACGCATGTCGTACGGCTTGTTCGGCTCCACCGGGACGAGTTCGGCGAACCGCGGCCGCCGGTCCTTGCCCGCGTCCTGCGACGGCTCACGGGGCGCGGGCTCCAGGTAGTTCGACGGAAGCAGCGACACCAGGTACCGGACGTCGGCGAGACAGCTCTCCTCGTCGTCGTGCACCACGGTCGCCACACCGGACGACGCGCCGTGCACGTCCGCGCCGCCCAGTTCGTCGTGGCTGACCCGTTCCCCGGTCACGGTCTCGACGACGTCCGGCCCGGTCAGGTACATGCGAGCGGTGTCGCGCACCATGAAGACGAAATCCGCGAGCGCGGGCGAATACGCCGCCCCGCCCGCGCACGGCCCCAGCACCACGCTGATCTGCGGGATGACACCGGACGCCTCGACCTGGCGGCGGAAGATACCGCCGTAGCCGTTGAGCGCCATGACGCCTTCCTGGATCCGCGCTCCCCCGCTGTCGTTGAGCCCGATCAGCGGCGAACCGGTGGCGATCGCCAGATCCATCACCTTCTGGATCTTCGCCGCGTGCGCCTCGCCGAGCGAACCGCCGAAAACGGTGAAGTCCTGCGCGTAGACGAAAACGCGCCGCCCGTCGATGGTGCCGGAGCCTGCGATGACGCCGTCGGTGTACGGCCGGTTCTCCGCCAGCCCGAGCCCGCTCGCCTGATGCCGCCGGTACAGCTCGACCTCGGTGAAGGAATCGGGGTCCAGCAACAGATCCAGCCGTTCGCGCGCGGTGTGCTTGCCGAGCGAGTGCTGCCGCCGGACACCGTCGAGCCGTCCGTCGACGATATGCTCGCGCAGTTCTTCACGCTGGGTGCGGAGCAACGGCATCGTCGGTTCCGGTGGATGCACCGGTTCGGCGCCGCGGGCGAGCGGGATCACCTGCCCGTCGGTCGGCCTCGGGATCCGGGGGCGCCGCAGCCGGTCTTCCGGCAACGGCACCACCTCGGAGTCATCCGCGCGCTGGGCGCCCGGATCGCCCTGCAGGGTCACGCCGCCTCCCTCATGCGGGCCTCGCGGTCGAGCTCGTCGAGTTCGATCTCGCGCACGATGTCGCGCCAGCACACCCCCCGCCCGAGCCGGGGCATCGTGGTCACCACCGGCGGCCGTTCGGCGGTGGGCGCCGGGGCGGGCGTGGCGGATTCGTCGATGGTCATGGCATTCCCTCTTCCTGTCAGGCCGATGCCCGGATCCGGCCGTCGATCTGGTGGTAACCGCCGCCGTAGAAGACGAGCGAGTCCTGCGCGGTGCCTCGGCTGGAAGCGACCACCTTGCCGAGGAAGATCGAGTGGTCACCGCCCTCGTAGACCTCCGCCAGCTCGCATTCCAGCCACGCCAGCGCGCCGTCGAGCAGCGGCGCGCCGGTCTGCGGCCCGGCCGTCCAGTCCACCGAGTCGAACTGCGCGAGCCCGGCCGGGCGGCGCCAGTCCGCGAAGTACTTCGCCAGTTCCTTCTGGTCCGACGCCAGCACCGTGACCGCGTACGAACCCGCCGTCACGATCGCCTCGTGCATCCGGGCCGCGCGGGAAACGCAGCACAGCACCATCGGCGGCTCCAGCGACACGGAGGTGACGGCGTTGGCGGTCATCCCGTGCGCCCGTTCGCCCCCGGCGGTCAGCACGGTGACCCCGGTGGCGAACTGGCCCATCACCTCCCGCAGGCCGGCCTGCGCGGACAACCGGCGCCGGGCGACGGGGGTCGGCAGCCGTTTCAGCACCGGCCGCGAAGGTTCCTCCAGCGTGGCCACGTCATTCCCCCTTGCCGTCGACCGCGTACGGGGCCAGCGCCTCACGCAACTGCTCGGGCACCCGGCTGGGCACCGTGGCCGTGTTCGGGCCGCGCATGCACGCGATCCGCTGCCGTCCGCGGGCCACCAGCCGCTCGCCTTCCGCGGTGAGGTGGACGTAGTCGAAGGTGAACTGGATCTGGGTCTGGGTCAGCTCTTCCAGCCGCAGCCGGATGGACAGCTCGTCGAACGCGGTGATCTCCGCGTAGAACTCGCAGTCCACCTTGAGCGTGAACAGCTTGAGGTCGTGGCGGACCTCTTCGAGCACCGCGGGTGCCTTCTCCTTCAGGAACATCTCGCGGCACCGGCCCTGCCAGCGCACGTAGTTCACGTAGTAGACGTTGCCAACCAGGTTGGTCTCTTCGAATCCGACCGTGTGGAGGATCTCGTAGTAGTCGGCCATGTCAGCTTTC
Organism: Amycolatopsis sp. NPDC058340; assembly: GCF_042723975.1. Lineage (NCBI taxonomy): Bacteria > Bacillati > Actinomycetota > Actinomycetes > Pseudonocardiales > Pseudonocardiaceae > Amycolatopsis > Amycolatopsis sp. NPDC058340. Next base: position 267,344 of record NZ_JBHXIB010000006.1, read on the forward strand.
CTCTCCCTGGAGCACGGCGAAGACGACGGGATCGGTCCGGTCGTTGACGGTGGTCACCCAGGTGGCGATGCGGGCGGCGCCGTGGGAGAGCACCGCCCAGCCGTCCGGGTCGACCCGGTGCACGGTGAGCGCCTGCGACATGTCCCCGGTCTTGCGCACGCATTCCAGCGCGCTCCAGACCCTGGTGTGCGCCACCGAAAGCGGCTCGCGGGCGTCCGCGGCCAGCAGCTCGCCCACCGCGAGCAGATCTTCGCCGAGCAGGCCCGCCCAGTCCTCCGGCGTCCGTTCGATCGCCGTTTCGACGTCGCACGCGATCCGGCCGCTGCCCGCGATGGCCAGGGTGAGCTCGGCGCTGTGCGACGCGCTCACCTCGACCCCGTCGGCCTCCGGTTTCCCGTCGGGGCGGTAGCGGATCTCGAGCGGCGCGTCGACGGCGCGGCCGGCGGCCAATGCCGTCTGCGCCCGTCGTTCCGGCGTGGACTCCACGGAAACCCCGACCGGATCCGGTTCGACGACGATCGCGCGGGACGAGCCGAGCAGCCGTTCGACGGAACGCTCCAAATAGGACCCGAGCATCGACGGGACCCACGGCCCTTCGCCGTCGCGTTTGCGCACCGCGCGCAGCTTCAGCCCTTCCCACCGCTCGACCAGCTTCCCGTCGGGGTTGCGGACGTCGAGGTCGTAGACGTAGCTGTCGCCGTCCTGCGAACGCTCGCGGGCGTCGAGGAGCACGTACTCCGGGTGCTGCTCGCCGGGTTCGGCGAGGTACAGCCGCTCGATCCCTTGTGGCAGCAGGGTCGCGTCCGGCACACAGCACTGGATCGCGTGCATCATCGCGTCGCGGGTGCCCGGGTCGGCCAAAAGCTGTTCCTGCGGGAGGAACGGCGCGAACCAGTCGACCTCGGCGCCGGTCGCGATCTCCGCGACCGCGTGCCGCGCGCTGGCCCGCCGGTAGCCGGTGACCCGCTGGAATCGCTTGCCCTGGAACAGGACCGTGCCGTAGAGCTCGGTCGTCGGGTCGACCGGGACCGGCGGCAGCGCGACGTCGCGGGCGACGGTGTCGCCGAGCGGATCCGGCCGGGAGAACCGCAGCCGGGCCCGGAAGTGGTCGGCGCTGAAACCGGTCTCCCCGCTGCGCAGCACCACGTCCACCGTTTCGGCGTCCCTGGCCAGCGCGGCGAGCCGGATCGTGGTCGATCCGCCCGGCGAGACGATGATCGGGCGCAGGAACTCGACGTCGGAGAACACCGGCGCCGGCAGGGTTTCCGCGGCCAGCGCGGCCTTGGCGACCTGGGTCATCGCCTCCATGCCGATCACCGCCGGGAACAGCAGCTGACCGTCGAGCAGGTGGTCGGCCAGATACGGGTCGCTGCCCGCGGACAGGTCGGCCTCGGTGATCAGCTCGACCCCCGGATAGTGCACGACGGCGCGGTCGACGAAGCGGGTCAGCGGCAGTTCGCGTTTCTCCACCGGCAGGGTGGCCAGCCCGGCGGTCCGGCCGCAGACGACCAGTACCGACGGGGCGGCCGGATCGCCGACGACCTGGCGGAGGATCTCGATGCCCTCCTCGGTCGGGATGGGGGTGATGCCGTCGCGCATCAAAGCGCTGACCACACCGAGCTTCTCGCCCATCCCCGTCCCGGACCAGACCGACCATTCGAGCGCGATCGCCTTGGCCCGCGGGTGTTCCTGGCCGAACCGCACGGTCAGCTCGGTCATCCAGTCGTTGGCCGTGGCGTAGTGCGCTTCACCGCGCAGACCCGCCCGGCCGATGATGCTGCCGAAGGTCACCAGCAGCTTGATCTTGTCCTTGTCGACGGCGTCGAGGACGGCGTGGAGACCGCCGATCTTCGGGGCCAGCGTCTTGCGGAAACTCTCCTCGGTCAAGGAGAACAGCGCGGCGGGCTCGTTGCGGCCCGCGCCGTGCAGCACGGCGGTGACCGGGCCGAACGCCTCCTGCACCCGGCCGATCGCGTCGGCCACCTGCCTTCCGTCGGTGACGTCGGCGCGCTCGTAGCGGTAGGTGATGCCGGCCGCCGCCATCCGGCCGAGGTTCTCCGAAAGTTCGGTGTCGTCGGCCGGGTCGCTCCGGCCGAGCAGCGCCAGTTTCGCGCCGGAATCCTTGGCCAGCGCCAACGCGCTCTCGGCGGTGATGCCCTTGCCGCCGCCCGTGACGAGCAGGACGTCGCCGGTGTCGAGCGGGGTGCCTTCGGCCTCGGCCGGGGTCAATGCGGCGAGCTTCGGCACCGTGCGGATCCCGGCGGTGTCGTAGCGGACTTCGCTGAAGTCGGTCGTCGCCGCCACTTCGGTGACCACTGTGGACACCGCGGCGTCGAGCGCCTCGGGATCGACCGGCGCGAGGTCGGCGAGGTCGACGATCGTGGTGCGGGCCGACGGGTCCTCCAGCCGGAGCGTCTTCGCCAGGCCTGAGGCGCCGAGACCGTGCTGCACCACGACGAACCGCGTGCCGTTGGGCGCGGCCAGCACCGCGCGGCCCGCGTCCAGGAACAGGCCGACGTCGCCCGAACCGCTGTCCGCGTTCAGGCAGAGGAGGACACCGTCGCCGAGACCGGCCGTCGCCAGTGCCGCGCGCAGCGGCTCCGCCAGCGGATGACCGGCCGGGGCGAAGGCCGTCCACTCGGCGGTGGAGATACCCGTGGCGAGGTCGGGCGACGGCTTCGGCGCGACGACGTACTCGACCGCGAACGGCCGGACCCACGGCCCGACCCCGGCGACCTCGGCCTGGTTGCTGTCGGCGGGTTTGGCGGTCTGGGCGAGCTCGTCGATCATCTCGGCGAGTTCGCCGAGACACACGGTCGCGAAGTTCGGCATGCCCTCCAGCGCCGGTCGGCCGAGCGCCCTGGTCACGTCGTTGACCAGCTGGCCGACGGTGATCGACGAAAGGTGCAGATCGTCGAGGGGATGCGTGTCGGCGGTGACCGCTTCGAGCGGCAGCTCGACCCGTTCGGACGCGAGTTTGCGCAGCAGGTCGAGGGTGCTGCTGCCGCCGCTTTCCGAAGCCGTTCCTGCGGCCGCCTCGGCAGGCTCGGCGACCCGGTCGCGGGCCAGGACGGCGCCGATGGACGGCGCGGCCTCGCACGGGCTGGCGAGGAACGAGAATTCGCCGTCCGCGGGCAGCGGCCGCACGACACGGCCGTCGAACAACGCGGCCGTCTCCAGCTTGGCGCCGAACGCGAACGCGGCGCCGGCGACCTTCAGCACCGGGGCGAGCGTCAGGCTGTCGGTGTCGATCGAAAGCGCCGGGGTGCCGGGTGCGATCGTCCCGAACAGGCCGGTGAGCACGCGGCCGGGGCCGACCTCGATCACCAGGTCGCTGCGCTCGGCGACCTTCGCGGCCGCCTCGCGGAAGCGGACCGGCAGGACCACCTGGTCGCGCAGCAGATCGCGCAGGTCCTCGGCGGCGTGCAGGACGTCACCGGTCACCGTGGAGACGACCGGCCGGTCGAGCCGGGCGAAGTCGAACGCGGCGAGTTCCTCGGTCATCGCCTCGGCGGCCGGGACGACCGCGGGCGAGTGGAAGGCGTGCGAGACGTTGATACGCGCGGCGGTGACCCCTTCCGCGCGGGCACGGGCGACCACCCGGTCGATCGCCTCCGACGGTCCGGAAAGGACGGTCTGCTCTGGCGCGTTGTAGCCCGCGATGACGACCTCTTCGCCCTCGGCGAGCCCCTCGGCGACGCTCGGCGTGGCCGAGATCGCCGCCATGGCGCCGTTTCCGTCGCTGGCGGTCGCCATCACCCTGCCGCGGATCTTGGCCAGTTCGAGGACTTCGCGTTCGGTGAGCGCGCCGCCCCAGTGCAGGGCGGTGAGCTCGCCGAGGCTGTGGCCCGCGACCGTGCCCGCCTCGATGCCGAGGCTCTTCAGCACGCGGAGCCCGGCGAGCGAACCGGTGACGATACGCGGCTGCGCGACGTCGGTGGCGACCTGGTCGGCGCCGGTGGACAGGTTCGCGGCGCGGAAGATGTCGTCGGCGTGCGCGAACCGTTTGCGCACCGCGCCGACCCTGCCCTGCCCGGAACCCTGGCCGGGGAACAGGAAACCGATCTTCGGGGCACGGGAGTGCGAGCCGGCGAAGATGCCTTCCTTGGCGGAGAAGACTTCCGGTTCCCCTTCACCGAGCAGGTCGAGGAGTTTGGCCAGTTTGCGCTCGGCGTCGTCCGGGCCTGCCGCGACGATCGCCGCGCGGACCGGTTTCCCCGACAGTTCGCGGGAAAGCGTGCCCGCGAGGTCCGCGAGTTCCGCGAACGAGAGCTTCGGCACGATCTCCAGCAGACCGGTCACCCGGCCGCGCAGCGACGCGGCGTCGTCGGCGTCGAGGAGCAGCAGTTCGCTGTCCTGCCGTCCGGCGACCAGCGACCTGGTCCGTTCGTCGAGTTCCTTGCGCCGGGCCGCACCCGGCGCTTCGGTGACGGTGACGTGCGAGTTGATTCCGCCGAAGCCCATCGCGGAGACACCGGCGCGGACCGGCTGGTCCGAGGGCCACAGCCCGGCCTCGGCGGGCACGTACATCCGCGCGGAGTCGCCGACCAGCGACTCGTGCGGTTCGAAATGGCCGGTCGCGGGCGGGATGACCTGGTGGTAGACCGCCAAGGTCGCCTTGATCAGCCCGGCGACCCCGGCGGCGGCCTTGGTGTGGCCGATATTGCCCTTGATCGTGCTCAGCGCGGCCCGTTCGGCGAGCGGGTCGGCGTCCCGGCGGGCGGTGGAGAGCGCCTCGATCTCGGTGGCGTCGCCCAGCGCGGTCCCGGTGCCGTGGCCCTCGAAGTAGGAGACGGTCTCGACGCCGTAACCGGCCTTGTCGTACGCCCGCTTGAGCGCGAGGCGGTGCCCCGAGGCCTCGGGACGTGTGATGCCGCCCTTGCCGTCGGACGAGACACCCCAGCCGCCGATGGTGGCGTAGATCCGCTTGCCCTGCGCGATCGCGTCCTCCTCGCGCATCAGCACGAGCATTCCGGAACCCTCGCCGGGCCAGAACCCGTTGGAATCGGCGTCGTAGACCTTCATCTCGCGTTTGGCGAGCGCGCCGGTCTTGGCGAACCCGATCACCTCGAACGGGTCGATCGACAAGTCGACACCACCCGCGATGGCGACGTCGAGGTCGCCCTCCGAAAGCGCGTTCGCCGCCGTGACGACGGAAAGCAGCGAAGACGAGCAGGCACCGTCCACAGTGAACCCGCCGCCGCCGAAGTCGAAGAAGTTGCAGACCCGGCCGGCGATCGTGTTCGCCAGCCCGCCCGCGAGCGTGTCCTCGTCGATCTCCGGGAAGGGCGCCTTGTACTGCGCTTCGAGATCGTGGAGGAACTCGGCGGTGTCGCCGTCGGCCCAGCCGCGCTCGGCGAGCGCCGCCGCGACCGTGCGGCGCACGTACGGCCAGCGCAGCCGCATGATGTTGGCCCGCGAGAACTCGCCGGTGAGGCTGTTGCCGATGACCACGCCGGTGGCGGGCCTCGGCAGCCCCTCGCCCTCGGGGAAACCCGCGTCCGCCAGTGCCTGCGCGGCGACGTCGAGCGCCAGCCAGTGCGTGGTGTCGGTCGAACGGAACGTGCTGCCCGCGACCTTGTACTTGATCCGGTCGAATTCCCAGTCGCGGAGGACCGCGGCCTTCTGGGCGTAGAAACGGTCCGGTGCCTTCGGGTCGGGCGAGTAGTAGTCCTCGCGGTTCATCCGCTCGTCGGGCAGCCTCCGGAACGCCCGGCGGCCGGCGAGGACGTTCTCCCACAGTTCTTCCGGGGAACCGGCGTCCGGGTATCGGAGACCGATACCGACAATCGAAATCCGCTCAACGCTCATGCCACCGCACTCCCCTAGCTCTCAACCACTCAAGTCACGGAATCCGGTCCCGGCGCCGGCTCTGTCCCCAGATACGCGGCCGCCGTCCGTTCGCGCAGTCCGGTCAAGCATGAACCGGCGGCGGGCGAGAAGTCTTCTCTCTGGTTGTTGACCGGGATCGGCACCCGGAATCACGTCGCGAAGGCCGGACCGCCGACGTTGCGAAAGCCACTTTCGCAACGTTGATCGTTGCGAATGTGGCTTTCGCAACCTGCCACCTTCGCCTTACCCCAAGAGCCCGTTCCCGGGACGAACGCAGGGCCTTTTGGTCCAGTGCGACAA